>NZ_JAYJLK010000030.1:0-37523 GCF_051948795.1 Acinetobacter sp. Lyrl_1 | reverse complement strand
CGGCCTGGTTATGAAGGTTATGTGGACACCAAAAAACAATATAAATCGCAAGATTTATCGCAACTTTTGCCTTGGTCTAATAATGAACTGGTGGTTGATGCCAGACTTAGATTCAATGCCAATACCTGCGACTTTACAAAATATGATGATGAACAAATTCAAAAGTTTAATCAGGACTTTTTTGCTTCAGAAGGTGAACAACTCTTTTCTAATATTCAGGTGAATGCAGCTTTGCTAACGGAACAGTTATATAAAGATACATGTCTAAGAGATATGCAAAATCAGGAAGTATATAGCTTTGATGTTGAGGATGATGAATTATCTATTTATCAGCATTTTCCAGATTCCGTAGAACTGAATATTCAGACTGGAAAATATGAGCAAGCTGTTAAAAGTGTCACTTTTAATATTGAACCAGCTCCTGATAATGCTTGGTTGAGTTTATCACCTGCGCAACTCAAGGAGCTAACATTAGAGTATGGGCTTGCAGTGCAAGAGGGATGTAAGTTGTCTTTGTCTGTTTATAATGACCAAAGCCCGCAGTGGATATACCATCTTGGGTTCGGGGTTTATCACTGATCTGTTATTGATTAAATTTTATATGTATTTCCAGATTGCTTTTGATTAAATCGGATGGTTTATATTCAATTCAATAAATGAATATTATGCTCAATCCTATTTTGGATCATTTGGAGAGTTTCAGATCTAATTTGTTCAGGTAATAGATCATGAGCAATCTTCGTAAATCGGCTGGCAACTTCGCAAATTGAGTTAATCATTTCATCAACCTCTTGAATAGAAAGCTCTGCTTCCTGAATGCCCAGTTTGACAATGGCAGACCGAGTAATATCCAGTGCTTCACCCATAATATCCATTTGATGATATCCACCTGGGCCTTCACAGAAAGTAACGTCGTAGGCTGGGGCGAGTTTCCATTGTCCATTTTGAGACATTAAAAACGAAAAGTTTTTGCAATGATCATCTCGATTATTGAACACCACATTGAAAACAGCGCGCTTGAATGCAATCGCTTTTTCGCGAATATCATTGGTACAAAAGTGTGTAGCACGAAGAAAGTTGCTGTAGTCTAAACTCCCAGGTGATTTAAAATCAGCCCCTGTAAAGGCAGCTAAACTTTGCATAGGGATGCGCATGCCATCGCAGCGGTCAAATCTTTTTGAGGCAAATGCAGTTAGGCCATTCGGAAGAGTGAAGTATTGGGTGTCTGGGGTGTCAATATGACAATGACGCAAACATTCTGCATAAACAGTTTCAATTGCACAAACTTCAGGATGCTCTTGCTGAGCGGGAAATTTGATCAGCCAAGCTTCATGTTGATGTGAGTGAACTGTTGAGAATTCATTAGTGACAGGATCACGATAAACAAGTGCTTTTGGCCTTGCACCTTGTGGAGACCCGCCCATAATTAATAAATGCTGTAAAAATTCGGCACCTTCTCCTTTGAGAACTTCCTGAACTTCTTGAGCGAGTCTTAGCAATGGAATATTTTCAGCTAATGTTAACTCGGATGCTGAAGGTTCAAAGGATAATGCCCCCATTGCATGTGTACTAATATACGTGAGGCGTTCTAAAGGCCCAACTCGTGCTGGATTAAGTCCATTTTTTTTAAATAAGCGATCCATCAGGAGCATGCCCCAGCCATCGGGTAAGGCATCGTATATAGGGCCTGGTAATCCCATTTGATGTGCAGGAAAGTTCTTTCTTAATGGGTCACCTTTTAGCGGAAGTAGGTAAGATGAAAGCTCTAAACCTTTACTAATTGCTTCTGCGCTGTATTCAAAAGCAATCAATGGTCGACCTGTGATTGCAGTTGAGGAAACTAGTGTGCCCCAAAGCCAATATTCGCCCCATCCATTGTAGTAAACATCAAGTTTTTTGAGCATGGATTCATTTCCTTTTGATACGTTGGCGAGCCGTATTACTCTCATAGCGGAGCATGTCATCTACACTATTTAAATGTGGTTTGAAAAGTTCCTCTAATTCTTTTAATCGGCCGAGCACCATGGCAACACGTACTAAATTTTCAAATGAAACATTTCGACCAGCTTCTAGATTAGATACAGTATTCACACCAATACCCGCACGCGCAGCAACATCTGCCTGAGTCATTTCCAGATAAAGACGTTCTTTACGAAGCCTCTCACATAATAAAGCAACAACTTCTTCAGGTTTTTTGAATATTAAATCCATAATATTGTGTTTTACATTGTGATATCACCATTAAAACACAAAAAAATGGATTTATGAAATTATGCCAGTTGGTCGATAATGAGATGCTTGATTGGCTGATGAGATTCTATTGGATTAAAGAAATCTAATGATTTTAATGCATTTATTTTTTGCAACTACCTACGAATATGTCGTATTTGGGGCCCGAAACTGTAAAATAAAAGATAATAAAGAAAGTATGATTGGGGATAACATAATATAAAATCAATAAAAAAGCCTCAATCTTTCGACTGAGGCTTTTGAAATTCTGGAGCGGGAAACGAGACTCGAACTCGCGACCCCAACCTTGGCAAGGTTGTGCTCTACCAACTGAGCTATTCCCGCATGCGGTGTATAATACATGATGCAAAAATAGGGTCAATCATTTTTTGCATGTCATTGTACTGACTGAATAAATAAACAACATTTTTGGAAAATAGTGCGGTTAAATGACTTAGGTTGTTTGTTTTATAAAAGTTTTCATTGTCTGCAAAAATATTAATATCACTTACAATGCGCTGCAGCTATGCGAAAAATAAAAGCATCAGACATAAAAAATCCGCAGTACTAAATTTCTAAAAATGAAGCCGACTGCGGATTTTTTAGGTGATTCAAAATAATTTTATTAAATTTAAATCATTGAATTTAATCAATATTATTCCACTGTTACACTTTTCGCCAAGTTTCTAGGTTGATCGACATCAGTACCGCGCAAAACTGCCACATGATAAGACAACAACTGCACAGGAATGCTATACACAATTGGCGCAAGCAACGCGCTGACTTGCGGTACATAAACCACATGCTGACGCTCTTTATCTGCAGGAATGCCGCTGTGTTCATCTGCAAATACAAACAGCTCACCACCACGTGCCTGTACTTCTTCCATATTGGATTTCAGTTTATCCAGCATGTCATCTTGCGGTGCTAAAATCACCACAGGCATGTCATTGTCTACCAATGCCAATGGGCCGTGCTTTAATTCACCCGCAGCATAACCTTCTGCGTGAATATATGAAATTTCTTTCAGTTTCAAAGCACCTTCCAAGGCAATTGGGAATTGTGTGCCACGACCCAAGAACAAGCAGTGATTTTTCTCTACAAACAATTCAGACAAACGTAAAATTGCCGTATCATTTTGCAAAGTATCTAAAATTACTTTTGGTGTGTGCCACAAGTCTGCAATAATTTCCGCTGTTTCTGTCGCTGCAATTGCATTTTTCACCTGACCAATTTTGAGCACCAACAGCATTAATGCTGCCAACTGTGTCGTAAAGGCTTTGGTCGATGCCACACCAATTTCAGGACCCGCAAGCGTTAACAAACTATGGTTGGTTTCACGTACCATTGACGACGTTGCCACGTTACAAATGGTCATGGTTGTGATATCTAAACCTTTTGCAGCAGCACGTTTTTGTGTATCACGTAACGCAGCTAAAGTATCTGCAGTTTCGCCAGATTGTGAAATGCACACATACAACGTGTTATTCACAATGACTGGGGTACGATAACGGTATTCGCTGGCAATTTCCACATGACATGGCAAGTTAATCAGCTGTTCAAACCAATATTTTGCAATCATCCCTGCATGGTAGCTGGTACCGCAGGCAATAATCTGTACCTGTTGGATGTTGGCAAAATCAAGTTCAGCATCTTTCAGGAAATCTTCACGTAAAGCGTTGCCATTTAATGCTTGTGAAATGGTTTGTTGAATTGCTTCAGGCTGCTCATAAATTTCTTTGAGCATGTAGTGTTTATATTCACCTTTCGATGCATTGCTTACAGTTGCATCCAACTCTTTTACAGGGCGTTCAACCGTTTGACCGTTTACAAAAACTTCAATGCTGTCGCGGGTTAAGCGGGCGATATCACCTTCTTCCAAATACATAAAACGGTTGGTGATCGGCAATAACGCCAATTGGTCTGAACTGATAAAGTTTTCGCCAATACCGACACCAATCACCAAAGGAGAACCTTCACGTACCGTGATCAATTCATCTGGATAATCGGTATGGATAATTCCCAGAGCATAAGCACCTTTCAGTTGAGGCACGACTTGCTGTACCGCAACCAATAAATTCGGTGCAGTTTTAAGAGCATGGTTGACCAAGTGCGCAACCACTTCAGTATCCGTTTGAGAGCTGAACATATAGCCTAAAGCTTCTAGCTCATCTTTCAGTTCTTGATAATTTTCGATAATACCGTTGTGTACGACAGCAACATTGCCAGAAATATGCGGATGTGCATTGTTTTCTGTCGGTTTGCCATGTGTTGCCCAACGTGTATGGGCAATACCGAGTGAACCTGTGACTTGAGAATCTAGTACTGCTTGCTCAAGATTTGCTACTTTACCGACACGACGCTCACGCAAGACCTGACCTTGACTAATCAATGCCAAACCTGCGGAATCATAACCGCGATATTCTAAACGCTTTAAACCTTCAATGAGGATATTGGTAATACTACGTTCTGCAACGCCACCGACAATACCGCACATAGGAAATACCTCTTATTTTTTCAATTTTTGTGGACGTTGATAATTTTCTTTAGTGAACTGTTTAGAACGTTCCACAGCTAAACACTGTTCTGCAACATCACGGGTAATGGTCGAGCCTGCGCCTACCGTTGCACCATTGGCAATGGTGACAGGTGCAACCAATGAACTATTTGAACCAATAAAGACTTGGTCACCAATAATGGTTTTAAATTTATTGGCACCATCATAATTGCAAGTAATCGTACCTGCACCAATATTGCTGCCTGCACCCACTTCGGCATCACCTAAGTAGGTAAAGTGGTTGGCTTTGGAGCCTAAACCAATTTGACTGTTTTTCACTTCAACAAAGTTGCCAATATGCACTTCATTGGCCAATACCGCACCCGGACGTAAACGTGAGAATGGACCAATTTGCGCAGCTTCACCTACAACCGCTTGGTCAAATACGCTATACGGCTGAACTTTAGTGCCCGCAGCAATTTTGGTGTTTTTGAGGATACAACCTGCACCAATTTCTACGCCATCACCCAGTTCGCAATCGCCTTCAATAATTACGTTAATATCAATGCGAACGTCTTTACCTGCAGTGAGATTACCACGTAAATCAAAACGGGTTGGGTCAATTAAATGCACACCTTGTTGCATGAGTTGCTTGGCTTGGAAGTTCTGGAACTCGCGTTCTAATGCAGCCAATTGCACACGGTCATTCACGCCTTCTACTTCAAAAGCCAGTTGAGGTTCTACCGATGCAACTTCTAAACCATCGGCAATTGCCATCGCCACAATATCGGTCAGGTAATATTCACCCTGCGCATTGTTATTGCTCAGTTTTGGCAGCCATTCATGTAATTTGGCATTGCTGACGCAGTAAATACCCGTGTTAATTTCCTGAATTTGACGCTGGGCTTCAGACGCATCTTTATGTTCAACAATCGCTTGAATTTTACCGTTTTCACGTACAATACGACCATAACCCGTGGCATCAGCAAGGGTAAGTGTCACCAAGCCAATTTGGGTTTCACGTGAAACATCGAGTAGCTTTTGTAAAGTTTGCTCTGTAATACAAGGTACATCTCCCGATAAAATCAGTGATACACCTTCACGTGGTAAAACAGGCAAAGTCACTTTGACTGCGTGACCTGTGCCCAACTGTTCAGCTTGTTCGACCCACTGTACCTGTTCATGCGCAAACGCATTTTGCACCAAAGCACCGCCATGACCGTAAATGGTAATTATATGATCTGCTTGTAATTTTTTTGCGGTATCAATCACGTGACCCAAGAGTGGGCGTCCTGCAAGAGGTTGTAATACTTTTGGTAAATTTGAACGCATGCGCGTGCCTTTACCTGCTGCAAGAATAATCACGGTGGTAGACATGTTGAATCCTAGTGATGGCTAAACCAAAGTAAAAGATAAATAAATATAAATACATAATGCGGCCCAAAGACCCGCAATAATATCGTCCAGCATGATGCCAAAACCACCCTCGACCCGACGGTCAATCACACGTATTGGCCAAGGTTTCCACACATCAAATAGTCGGAATAGGGCAAAACCCACAATTACCCAGACCCAGCTGATTTGATTGATAAAAATCAGGGGTAAAAAGGTAATCGATTGTCCTGCAAATTCATCCCAAACAATACGACCATCATCATGTACGCCCATAACCTGTGCAGTACGTCCACAGATATATATGCCAACGAGGGACATGATGGCAATGGCAAAAAGGCTTGGAATGAAACCAAGCGCGAACCAAATGGGAATGAACAGTAGGGCAAAGGCCGAACCAAAGGTACCAGGAGCTTTGGGTAGTAGACCTGAACCGAAGCCAACACCACAGCATACAATCAGTCGGTCAGTCCAAGACATGGCTTTGAAATTAATCGCGGGTTTTTGCAAAGTGTTGGTATCCATGAAAATGAAGTGAACGATCTACGCCATTCTGTTCAAAGCTTAAGCGGTTTTGATTGTTAATTTTGCCAATAATATGAATAGGGGTATTCAGCGGTTTTTGCAAAAGCTGCTGATAATTTTGTGGGCTTATTGTAAAGCATAACTCATAGTCATCGCCACCTGCCAAGGCATATTGCCACTGCTTTTGTTGTGGTAATTCGGTTAATGCAGCATCTATAGGCAGTTGGCTGAGTTCAATACAAGCACCGACCTGAGAGGCTTTGAGAATATGCCCTAAATCTTGTGCCAAGCCATCTGAAACATCAATCATGCTTGAAGCCAGACCTTTGAGTTGTTGTCCAAGTTGACAACGTGGTGTTGGGTAGTCGAGACGTTGTTTTAAAGGATGATCGAGATGATCTAAACCAAAAGCGGCATCACCGACTTGTCCGCTGACGCAAATATAATCGTCGACTTGCGCGCCTGAACGTGGAATGGCATGTCCTTGTTCAATCCAGCCTAAGGCGGTAACGGAAATGGTGAGATGCGGGCTTTGTGTGGTATCTCCACCAATTAAACTTACCCCAAATTGATCGCAACAATCATGTAAACCCTGACTAAACCCTTTGAGCCAGTCGTGATCAATTTGGGGTAGGCTCAATGCCAATAATATACTGTGTGGGGTGGCACCCATGGCGGCAATGTCAGATAAATTGACCGCAACCGATTTCCAACCAATCGCATGTGGGTTGGTATCGAGGGGGAAATGTCGTCCAGCGACTAAAGTGTCGGCACAAATGACCAATTGTTGTTGCGGCGGAGGGGTGAGCAGAGCTGAGTCATCACCGACACCTAAATCGACTGCATCGGGACGCGGTCTGTTGAAATAGGTCTCAATAATGGAAAACTCAGCCATACAACAATCGACTCAATACTTTGAATTAGTTGCTTTGTTGCTTTTCTGCTGCACGTAAGCTGTTGGCAAGACGGTCTAATACACCATTGATGTATTTGTGGCTGTCTGCACCACCAAAGTGTTTTGCCAATTCAATCGCTTCATCCAATACCACACGGTATGGAATTTCCAGATGTTGTTCTAACTCATAAGCACCTAAACGTAAGGTGGCGAGTTCAACACCATCGAGGGCTTGAATGTCACGATCAAGAACAGGCACCAGTAATGCATCCAATGCTTCATGATTGGCAACCACTTGAGTCAACAATTCATGATAATAGCCGAGATCCACTTTGTGCATGGCATTTTCCACACGGGTACGTGCTTCAATTTCATGTACTGGATTGTGGCTCATCTGCCATTCATAAATACCTTGCACAGCAAAACGACGTGCTTTACGTTTTGCTGCATAAGTTGCTTGAAGTGTTTGCGACATAGCGTTAAATAGCCTTTAACAAGTTAACCATTTCAATTGCAGTTAAGGCAGCTTCACTTCCTTTATTACCTGCTTTTGTTCCAGAGCGTTCAATTGCTTGTTCAATACTATCCGTAGTCAATACACCGTTAATCACAGGTAAGCCAGTATCTAAACCAACCACACCTAAGCCTTTGGCACATTCGCCTGCAACAAAGTCAAAGTGTGGAGTGCTACCGCGAATCACTGCGCCGAGTGCAATAATGGCATCATAACCATTCGATGCAGCTAATTTTTTAGCCACAACAGGAAGTTCCCAAGCGCCTGGTGCATGAACAACGGTGATATTATCCTCTGATACGCCATGACGTTTCAATGTGTCAATTGCGCCATCAAGCAAATGCTCAACCACAAAACTATTAAAACGACCGACTAAAATCGCATAACGGCCTTCGCTAGCGAGATGTAATAAACCTTCAATACGGCGAATTGCCATAGCAACCTCGATTATTTCTCTGATGTTGGATCTGCGGTGATATATTCCACCACTTCTAAGTTAAAGCCTGATAAAGCATTGAAACGTAATGGTGAGCTGAGTAGCTTCATTTTTTCAACGCCTAAATCACGTAAAATTTGTGCACCCACGCCAATGGTTTGGTATTGCTGTGACAATGCAGCATTGGCTTTGCCTTGTTTCGGGGATTTAAGGCTGTCTAGGGCAGGGCCCAAGTCTTGCAATTGAGCTTGACCAATCCAGACCAAAACACCACGTTCACTGTTGGCAATTTCTTTTAAAGCACGGTCTAAATTCCAAGTTGCCGAACCATCTGCTTTTTTCAGCTTCAGCAAATCACGGGTTGGATTAAAACCATGCACACGTACTGTGGTAACGCCTTCTTTCGGCTCGCCTTTGACCAATGCCAAGTGAATGTCTGGGTTCCCCAGTTCACGGTAGCGATATAAGTCAAAAGTACCATATTCGGTGTCGATGCTTTGCTGATCCAAACGCTCTACAGTTTGTTCATTGGTCATGCGATAGTGGATTAAATCGGCAATAGTACCAATTTTTAACCCGTGCTTTTCAGCAAAAATTTCTAAATCTGGACGACGCGCCATCGTGCCGTCTTCATTGATGATTTCACAAATTACCGATGCAGGCTCTAAACCTGCCAAACGGGCAAGATCACAACCTGCTTCGGTATGTCCTGCACGGTGCAATACACCACCTGGCTGTGCCATGAGTGGGAAAATATGCCCAGGCTGAACAATATCGGCAGGCTTGGCATGTGCAGCGACAGCGGTTTGAATGGTATGCGCACGTTCTGCGGCAGAAATACCCGTGGTAATGCCTTCAGCAGCTTCAATCGACAAAGTAAAGTTCGTACCGTGTTGTGCACCATTGGCATCAACCATTAACGGTAGGTTTAATTGCTGGCAACGGTCACGACTTAAGGTTAAGCAAACAAGACCACGCGCGTGTGTGATCATGAAGTTGATATCTTCAGGGCGAACGTGGGTTGCGGCAATGACTAAATCACCTTCATTTTCACGATCTTCATCATCCATGAGGATGACCATTTTTCCTGCACGGATATCTGCTACAAGCTCTTCGACAGTATTGAGCGGCATCAACCTTCACCTTCTTATTTGTCTGAAACGACATTGAATGAGAGAGATGCATAGTCTAACGGTTTTTTACCTGTTTTGCCTATGCTTATCATTTTCATTGCGTGACTTATGGTTATACACAGTGTCATCAGGCTTGGAAAGAGGTGAAAAGGAGGATTTGCTGCGTTGCTGTAGATTGTTTAGGCAATTAAGATGAAATGCAAAATCTGTGAAAAATAAAACTGTAGAGGGCATAGGATATTATCGCCCTCATTCTCGCCTTCACTTGAGCCCAGTTGGGTTTTGGGAGAAGGCAAGAATCAGAGATGAGATAATTCATTAAATTCAGGTATAAGAGAATTTCTGTTTAGCGCTCACGTAAGGCTTCTTTGGCTTTGTTGAATGGTTTGATCAGATATTCCAACACCGTTTTTTCACCCGTTTTAATATCGACTGTTGCGACCATGCCTGGGGTAATATCAAACGCTTGTCCTGCTTTGTTGCTGAGTTTGTCTGAATCGGTACGGATATAAACCCTTATCTTGGGATATTTTCTATTTCATATTACATCTTGTTTTGAGCGTTTTGGTTGTAAAATAAAACTGATTAAAAAATCCACAAAATGATCAACCTTTTTGACTGAGCGCTGAAAACATAAAAAATAAACGCTTTTCTGTGATTAATTGCACAATAAATGCAAAAAAGTCATGTCTTGCATATCCTTAATTGTCTTTGTGTGGTTAGAATATAACAACTGTGCCCAAGATCTCTCACGTCTGTTATGAATATATTAATCGTTGATGATCATCCGCTGTTTCGCCATGCCTTAATTCAGGCGGTTCGTTATAGCTTACCGCAAGCTCAAATTCATGAAACTGCTGCAGTTAATGAATTGTACGAACGTTTGGAAAATGGACCTGAGCCTGATCTTGTTTTATTGGACTTGAATTTACCAGGGGCATCGGGCTTTTCTGCATTGGTGCATGTGCGTGCGCAATATCCATCTATCCCAATTATTGTGGTGTCCGCTCACGAAGAAGCATCGATTATTCAACGTTCAATTGCGCATGGGGCGATGGGTTATATCCCAAAATCGGCACATCCGAGCCATATTGGTGAAGCAATTCGTCAAGTTTTAGAAGGTGAGATTTGGTTGCCGCCAAACTTGGCTGCGAATGTTAACTTTGACCCTCGCGCTGCAGATGAAACAGCTTTGGCTGAACGTATTCAGTCTTTAACACCACAGCAATTCCGTGTATTGATGATGGTGGCAGAAGGTTTGTTGAATAAGCAAATTGCCTATGAATTAGATGTTTCTGAAGCGACGATTAAAGCGCATGTGACCGCAATTTTCCGTAAATTGGGTGTGCAAAATCGTACTCAGGCGGTATTGGCAATCAATGCTTTAAATATTGAAGAAAAGAAAATGTAAGATGTGACTGATCTGTAAAAGATGAGTTTAAAACCGCTATGTTGATCTGGAAGATTGAGCAGTGGTTTTTTATTGGGTGTTTGGTTGATAATGACCTTTTTAAAAAGCTAATTCACTTTAGGATGTGACATTTAGCGTTCAGGTTGTTGATGTGCTTAAAACCTAAAAGGAATATTGTCTTATTCCTTTAGCTGTATGGCATAAACATATTCAGGCTTTCATGTCGATAAAACTGACAAAAATCGACATGAGAGAGTTGTCATGTCGATGACATAAACATATTCAGGTTGTCATGTCGATAAAATGGGTAAAAATCAACATGAGCTGAATAGCTATCAGTCTAATGCAGGCGATATGCTTCTTTCAGATTCTTAGGCTTTGATTGTATCTGTACCCATAAATCCAATAGTGTGAAGTTGTCCGCAGCGGGAAAACCCGCCACTAATAAGAAATACATAGAAGGACGAATATATTTTAATAGTAATAGATGAATGGTGATTTGAATAAATCATACCTAAGTGAGTAGGGGGCTTTCCCCTATATGGGTTCAACTTTTAGAATTCACGATAACCAAGCCCGCCAGCCGTGATATGTGCTAGATTTCGATCATAGGTAATTATTTGGCTTTCTTCTCCGATGGTTTTATTTTTCTGACTTGAGCATCTGTAAGCATTGCAATGATTCCACAGAATTGGGGGTATAATTTTGGGGGTAATTTATTATACCCCTAGTTATACCCCCAACAAGATCAAGCTTGCAATAGATAAAGTAGATTGCATTAGACATAAAAAAAGCTTAAACCCTTTAGATTTAAGCTTTTTAAGATCACATGAGACTTCATGAGAATAATGTTTGGCGGTGAAAGAGGGATTCGAACCCTCGATACGCTATTAACGTATACACACTTTCCAGGCGTGCTCCTTCAGCCACTCGGACACTTCACCATAGGCGGTGGATAATAACCAAAAAATAGTACAAAGCCAAGTTGAAAAATTTGATTTAGAGAAAAACTTTCAGCGTAGTGCTATGATTCTCAAAAATACCGTCTAAATCGAAGACACCTATGCAAAGTACTGCAAAAAAAGCAGCCTTACCCGTCATTACCTTGGCTGCGCTCGGCGTCGTATTTGGGGATATCGGAACTAGCCCCCTGTACGCCTTCCGACAAACTTTTTTAACGGCCCATCTTGCAATTACTCAAGCCAGTGTATTGGGAATTTTATCCCTGATTTTCTGGTGCATGATGCTCACCATCAGCTTCAAATACGTCACCATTATTATGCGTGCCGATAACAATGGCGAAGGCGGGATCATGTCATTATTGGCATTGAACCTGCGCACCACCCGTATTGCCGAAGACAAAAAAATCTTCCTGATCGCACTTGGCTTTATTGGTGCATCCCTGTTCTTTGGCGATGGCATTATCACCCCCGCCATTTCAGTATTGTCTGCCATTGAAGGACTAAGTATTGCCACGCCTATCTTTAATCAATGGCTCGTACCGCTCTCCATTGGTATTTTGGCAGGACTGTTCATTGTGCAGCGTCATGGTACAGGCACTATGGGCAAATTTTTTGGCCCACTGACTTTGCTGTGGTTTTTAGCCATTGGCGGTGCAGGGCTGCTCAGTATCATCCAAACCCCATTTGTATTGGCCATGGTCAGTCCACACTGGGCGTTTAACTTTGTAGTAGAGCAACCCTTTGTTGCATTTCTCACCATGGGTGCGGTGATTTTAACCATGACGGGTGGCGAAGCACTCTATGCCGATATGGGGCATTTTGGGCGGATGCCTATTCGCCTCGCGTGGTTTTTGATTGTCTTACCTTGCTTGTTATTGAATTACGCAGGACAAGGGGCATTATTGCTACGTAACCCTGCAGCGATTGAAAATCCGTTCTATATGTTGGTGCCTGAATGGGGCTTATACCCGATGATTGGTTTAGCCACAGCTGCAGCGGTGATCGCTTCTCAAGCGGTGATCACAGGGGTATTTTCAATGGTCAATCAGGCCATTCAATTGCGTTATTTACCACGCCTGACTGTACGTCACACGTCCGATGTTGAACGTGGTCAAATCTATTTGCCGTTCATTAACTGGGCCTTATTTATTTCGGTGCTTATCTTAATTTTATTATTTGAAAATAGTGCCAGACTTGCCAGTGCTTATGGCGTGGCAGTGACCATGACCATGCTGTGTGGCACGATTTTAATTTCAGTGCTGGCCTATGGTTTTTGGCGTTGGCCGATGTGGAAAGTTGCCCTTTTTGCAGTGCCATTTTTAACCCTAGATTTAATTTTTGTGGCTTCGACCTCGCTCAAAATTGTGTCAGGGGGATGGGTGCCAATTTTAATTGGCGCCATCATGTATACCATTTTAATGACGTGGAAAGATGGTCGTGCATTGGTTTTCAATCGTTTGGAAAAAGATGCCTTGCCGATAGACCTATTCATTCACAGTATTAGTATGGGCAATGAAACCAAATTTGTCCCTGGCGATGCGATTTTCTTGACAGGTACGCCTAACATTGTGCCACATGCCATGTTGCATAATATTAAGCACAACAAGGTCTTACATGAACGCAATATCATGGTAACGGTCATCACGCGTGATATTCCATTTGTGGCGCAGCAAGATCGGATTCAAGTCGAAAAACTGGATGATCGTTTTTATCGGATTGCCATGTATTACGGTTTTAAAGATCAGCCAAATATTCCAAATGCCTTGAAACAAGCCTATGAACAGCTTGAGTTTGAATTCGATATGATGCAAATGAGCTTCTTTATTTCGCGTGATCGAATTGTGCATACGGTGGGCGATGGCATGTCACCGTGGCGTGAAAAACTGTTTATTTCAATGCAGCGCAATACCAGTCCTGTGAGTGATTTCTATCAAATTCCAACCAACCGTGTGGTGGAATTGGGTAGTCAAATCGAAATTTAAAAACTGCTCAATAGATTTTAAAAAACCAGCATTATAAAGTGCTGGTTTTTTATTTTTAGCTCAAGATTGGTCTTAAACAGATCTTATTGTTCCGTATCACTTGGTTGTAGATGGCTTAAATCTATATCGTTTACATCTGCGCCCTGTGCCGCAGGTGCTGTGGTTTCAAGCCGTTCAGTCGTGGGCAGATTGACTGCTGCTTGTTCAGATGCAGCAGGGTTTTGTGGTGCAGCATTTAGCGCTTCTGCGGTGACATCCACATCATCGCCAGCATTTACAGGTAAATCGGCTGAAGATGACAATAATGGCGCAGAGGTGGCTTGTATGTGTTGTTCGCTCACTTGCTCTGCCTGCGCTGCGTGTTGCAGTTCGGATTCAGTCCCGACAGGCATCGTCATCGGTACATTGTCTTGAGCCAGATTGGCTTGTTCGGCTGAAATTTGGTTTGCAGGCTGTTGCGCTATATTTTCTGCTGGACTTGTTAAGTTTGTATCTGTACTCGGTACAATGCGTATCTGACCATTGGCGATTAATTCTTGTAGTGAGCCTGCTTGCCCATTAATCGTGGTGCTTATTTTGACTTTAGATAAACTTTCTAAAGTATCACCTGCTTGAATGGGTGGTTCGGCAAAGGCAGAAATGCTGATACTGCTACCAACCAAAGCACAAGCAAAAAGATGAAAACGCATGTATTTCTCCATCAAAAATCGCAAAAATAAAGTTAAAACCAATTTAAATCGTCAATGACATCCAGCTAGAGCAGCGCAATGCGCTTGGGTGTCGCTGAGCGATGTCTTTAAGGTGTATTTAGCTTGGCAGATTCGCTAAAACGGATGCAATCAAATCTACCAAACTTGATCTAGACTGATGTCAAAAGTGCTTAAAACTCAGGCTGTGTATGGCTTTTGTGGTGTTATGGCGCGGGTTTTGTTTAATTGTTAGACGAACAAGAGGTGCTTCATATACAAGCTGTGAGTGGATTGTTAAGCTCGGGCAAACTCTGCGGATTTAGAGCGAAGTCACAGTAACGGTTATGGCAAGAAAACGGCGCAATTCCAACAACATTTGGACTCAAATTTTCAATCAAAACAGCTTGAAAGTGCTACTCGGTGTAGTGGCAACAGGGAGTTTTGTGATTGCTTTTGGTCAAGAAAAAATTAGCCAGTGGACTTCACTGGTGCCGAGTTCAGGAAATAGTGCTTGCCTAACCCAGTTCTATCGAGAAACGCCGCCCTATTTACTGAAAAATAGCCTGCAAAAAGACAGCTATCCGCTGTGTTTTAATGACTTTAATGTGATGTATTCAGGGGTATCCAAAACCCCGTTATGGGTGGCAGAAGCCTTAACACCAGCGCGTTTGAGTCAGCGGATTCCACGTGAAGATAACTTTCACGAAGAACCGCGCGTCAAAGCCGAGCATCGTGCGACTTTGCTGGATTATCGTGGTTCGGGTTATGACCGTGGACACATGGCACCGAATGCCGACATGACCAACTTGGCAGCCCAGTTTGACAGTTTTTCTTTGGCAAATATGGTGCCGCAAGCCCCTAAAAATAATCAGCAGGTCTGGCGTGAACTTGAAGAAGCCACCCGAGCGGTGGTGACTAAGCAAAAGCAAGATGTGTATGTGATTACGGGGCCAAGTTTTAATGCCAAGCGTCTAAAAACCATTGGGCAGGGCGTTATTGTGCCGACTGCGGTGTATAAAGCTGTGTATATGCCCAAAACAGGCGCGATAGGGGCTTATTACGCGCCCAATAACGACTCGTTACAGGTGCAAGTGGTGAGTGTCTGCTATTTAGAAGAACAGTTGGGCATTAATTTATTCCCACAATTAAGTGAAGAACAAAAGCGCAATACCTATAAATTGCCTTTGACTGCAAATGCTGTAAAAGCCAATACACCGATTGCCTACTCACATTGGGATGCAGAAAGCCAGTGCGCAGAAGATGTATCTGCTGAGCAATTACAAGCCTTGCAAACCGAATTTAAACGCTCAGGCAGTAGTCCTGCATCGGGTGCTAGCATTGATGCAGATACCCAAGATGCAATTGTGAAGCAATTGATTGAAGCTTTATTGCAATATATTTTACAGTTGTTGAAATCTTAAACTGGGTTAAGATGATGGATATTGCATCCTTCATGCTAAGGTGAATTCAATGTTTAAACCGTTTCAAAATGGGACTGAATCACATGCGATTCATGACTTAACCTTAGAAAATGATTTAGATTGCATCAATGTGTATGGCAATTTGCAAATCAGCAAAGATCAGGCGGGTTTACAGGCAGCCAAAGCACTACAGGCTTTTTTGAATGAAGTTGTTGCAACTTTGGAGCAGACTCCGAATCTGCCTGAAAAGTTAGATCGTCCCGAAGCGGGTGAAATTGAAAATCCATTTTTATAATGGATGCCATCTCAAGATATTAAATCTACTTTAATCTGCTCATCTAAGCCATTAAAAAGCCCGTTCAAACGCTTGAACGGGCTTTGTTGTTTTGTGTGTTTTTAGATAAATCCCAGACATCTTGAAAAGCTGTGGATTTAAAGTTTTGAAGATCAGTCTTCAGCTTTTGCCATAGCGCGATACAGCACCGCACCAATCACCGCACCTACAATCGGTGCAACCCAGAAAGCCCAAAGCTGGCTGAGTGCTGCAGTTTCAGCAAAGAACGCCACACCTGTACTACGTGCAGGGTTCACGGAAGTATTGGTTACAGGAATACTGATCAGATGGATTAAGGTCAGTGCCAAACCAATTGCAATTGGAGCAAAACCTGCAGGTGCACGTTTGGCGGTTGCACCCATAATCACCATCAAAAAGCCAGCAGTGAGTACCACTTCAATCAATAATACTGAACTGAGGGCATATTTTCCTGGAGATAAATCACCATAACCGTTGGTCGCGAAACCGCCTGTGTCTGCAAAACCTGCCTGACCCTGTACAATCAGATACAACACCAGTGCGGCCAGAGTCGCACCAATAATTTGTGAAATAATATACGGTGCGAGTTCTTTGGCTTCAAAACGTCCACCTGCCCACAAACCAATACTGACTGCAGGGTTAAATTGACCACCTGAAATGTGCCCAAGTGCATAGGCCGCGGTTAATACGGTCAGACCGAACGCGAGGGATACCCCCACAAAACCAATGCCCAATTCAGGAAAAGCTGCAGCCAATACCGCACTACCACAACCACCAAATACCAGCTAGAATGTGCCAGCCAGTTCTGCGAAATACTTATTCAATTTGATTCTCCAGTGCTTATTTTTTGAGTTAATTGATCAAACTTCAATTAAATTTATCGCATTTTAGATCGATATTGTGATGAATTTAACATAAATTAAAGTAAAAAGAAGCAATCATGAAGCACGTTGCATCCGCCATTGTTGTGGTGTGTGCTGCGTCCATTGTTTAAACGCACGCTGAAAGGCACTTTGTTCTGAATAACCCAGCAATAGCGCAATTTCTTGCAGACTTAAATGTGGGTCTTGTAAATATTGTTCTGCCAATAAACAGCGTACTTCCTGCATGCGTTTTTGGTAGGTCGTGCCTTGCTGTTGCAAATGACGTTGCAACTGACGTACAGAAATATGTAATTGCTGAGCAATATGTTCAATTTGATACATATTTTTTTGCAGCCCCGTCAAAATGGCTTGCTGTAAACGCTGATCGGTTTGGGTGCTATTCGGTAGCTTTTCCAATAAGGCTTGTGCCTGTTGCAACAATAAATGCTGTAAGGTCTGATCGCCCTGATGAAAGGGTTTTGCCAGTTCGGAAACAGGCAGCAACACTTGGGTAATTGGCTGAGAAAAACGCACTTTGCAATGAAAATACTGCTCATACAGTGCAATATTTTTAGGCGCAGGATGATGAAAATGTACTTCGTGCAGGCAAATATCTTCAAACTGCATAAAGTGCTTCAAAAATTCCATCATTAAAGCAATGGCAATTTCATCGGTTAATTGTGTGGTCATGTGCACGGGCAATTCTGACCAACGAATGGATAAATAATCGTTTTGTGCTTCGACTTGCAACGGGCCACCATCGTAAATCAAGCGATGAAAATCGTGGTAACGCTGTAATGCTTCACCCAGATGATCACAGGACAAGGCTAAATACGCAATGATGCCTAAATGTTTGGGCTGCACGTATTTGGCAATTTCCAAACCCAAAGCAGGTTGTGGTAATTGTTGCTCCAAAGTGCTGAGCAAGTCACGCCAGAGGGCATAGTCAAAACGTTCCAGATTTTGAATCTGATGTAATTTTTCTGGAATGGGCAGCTTTTTTGCTTGGTAATAGCACATCAATAAATGCCCTAAGCCACCATAGACCGAGCCCGTATATTCTTTGAATTGTTGCATGTGTTATCGGTTTATTTTTGTCGTCATTTGTCAATGATATTGATTTTTTTGGTCAAGATCTAGTCAATCTCACATGCCTATAGTGAACATCAGAGTCAAGATGTCCTGTGTTTAAGGAGAAATAGCGATGTGGAAAGGATTTCTAGCAGGTTTGGTGGTTGCCAATGGTTTTGAATGGGTGGCACATAAATATATTTTGCACGGAACGCATCGAGCAGGGCAGCGCCGTTATAGTCCTGTGCCTGAAAGTATGAAATCACATTGGGAACATCATCGTGAAGTGCGTAAAACCAGTTTTCACGATCATGGCTATGTCGAAGGGATTCGCAACTGGCGTACCAAAAATGAAATTGTGTCTTTGGCTGTGGTGGCAACGGTGGCCAGTGGCGTGTTCTATCCAATTTCTAAGGGTATGAGTTTGGCTGCGCTATATAGTGCTGCGAATTATTATTATATTCACCGTCGTGCGCATTTAGAGCCAGAGTGGGCAGTCAAAAAAATTCCGTGGCATTATGACCATCACATGAACAGCAATCAGGATGCGAACTGGTGCGTGACCAAACCGTGGTTTGATTATATTTTAGGAACGCGAGTGATTTCTTCACAGGAACTGCAGGAACAAAACCCTTTAGGGATCACTTTGCCGCATGTTATGGCACAAGGTTTAAACCATTTGTCGGCTGCGTATTTTCCTGCCAAGTGGGTCGAGAAAAAAGTGACGGTGGCAGAACGAGTCGCCTAAACGGTATAGGTGCTCATGACGCTTTAAACTGACTGATTTGGCAAGGCTTGTCGCAAATGGTCAATATTTTTGGTGTTTTTGGTCAATATTTCTGCTGAAATGCTGAATATATTATGTGCAGTGAAATACCTAAGGGTATTTTGAGCGAATTTAATTGTTTATTGCTTTGTTTTATTTATTTTTTTTAAATTTAAAAGATATAAAAACTTCATCGCTGTGGTTTTTTGAGTTAATAGGAGTCTTCGGACTCCTTTTTTTCTGCCTGTATTTTGGGCTAAATAAAAAAGTGTAACCCGAAGATTACACTTTTAAAGCTCAAAAACTAAAGTCTAAAACAGTTTTGTTTTAGAAATTACAAACGCATTTCAATGCCTTGCGCTGCCAAATATTGTTTGGCTTCTGGAATAGTGTGCTGACCAAAGTGGAAAATTGAGGCAGCTAGTACCGCATCTGCACCGCCTTTTAAAATACCATCTGCCAAGTGCTGTAAATTACCTACACCGCCAGACGCAATGGTGGGTACAGTTACACGGTCATTGATGGCACGCATGAGCGCCAAGTCATAGCCTGCCTTGGTACCATCGGCATCCATTGAAGTGACCAATAGCTCACCTGCGCCATAGTCTGCCATTTTCACTGCCCATTCAATGGCATCAATACCTGTTGGTTTACGACCACCGTGGGTGAAAATTTCCCATTTGTTATCACCCGTTTTTTTCGCATCAATGGCAACCACAATACATTGCGCGCCAAAACGCTGTGAGGCTTCTTGCACAAATTCAGGGTTAAAGACGGCTGCAGAGTTAATGCTGACTTTATCTGCACCTGCGTTAAGTAACAGGCGGATGTCCTCAACCTTACGCACGCCACCACCAACGGTGAGGGGCACGAACACGGTTTCTGCCATACGTTCTACGGTACGATAAGTCGTATCACGACCATGATGGGTAGCGGTAATGTCTAAAAAGGTGATTTCATCGGCACCTTGTTCATTATAACGACGCGCCACTTCGACAGGGTCGCCCGCATCACGAATATCAAGGAATTGCACGCCCTTAACCACGCGACCATTATCTACGTCTAGGCAAGGAATAATACGTTTCGCTAGCATAAATTTTTCCAATTATTACAGCCGATTATGAAACTCACCCACACAAGCGCTACACCTTGGCAGATGGAGCGGGTATTCTATCAAACTTAGCTCAGGTTTTTCGCAGGTTTTCTATGTCGGTTTATACTCCTTTGACTTTAAAGGAAGTTCAGGTCTTTGCAGCGCCTTATGGATTGGAGGTGGTCGAGCTGATTCCCATTCAAGGGGGGATTCAAAATACCAATTATTTTTTGCGCTGCGACAATCAAAACGAGTACGTGCTGACCATTTTTGAAGAATTAGATCAGCAAGCGGCAGGTGAATTAATTCCTGTATTGCAGCATTTGGGGCAAGCGGGTTTGCCTGTGGCAGTGCCTTTATCCTATTCGGGACAAGCCATTCACCAATTAAAAGAAAAACCTGCACAAATTGCACCGCGTTTAATTGGGCAGCATCCGACACTGGCAACAGTGGCGCAAGTGGAAGCGATTGCGATTGCACAAGCCAAAATGCATGTGGCCTTACAAAATTTTCCTTTGCAGCGCGATCATGTACGTGATCATGCTTATTGGGCAGGGGTCGCACGCCAATTAAAACCAAGCATGCATGTGGCCGATCAAGCCTTACTGTCCAAACTTTTGGGCTTGTATGAAGCTTTAACCGCAGTCTATCCGCAGCGTCCCAAAGGTTTTATTCACTCGGATTTATTCCGTGACAATACCTTGTTTGCAGATGATCAGTTGCAAGGCATTTTAGATTTTTATGAATTAAATCAAGATGAATTGCTGTTTGATATTGCGATTACGCTGAATGATTTTTGTACCGATTTTCCTGAGCTGAGCTTAAATGAAAGCAAGGCGATTGCATTTTTAAATGCCTACGAAACGGTGCGTCCTTTAACCCAAGACGAAAAAGCCTGTTTGGAACTGTATTTGGCAATGGCGGCAGGACGTTTTTGGTTAATGCGTTTGCAGGTGGCTGCTAAAAATGCGGCAGAAGGGCGGACAGGCGCAGATATTTTGCAGAAAAATCCAGATGAAATGCGGAATATGCTGATTGAACGCTTAAAGTTTGTGACAGCTTGAGGGATATAGAACATGCGTGATCAAGGGCGTTTAGTCGAATGGTTTGATGAGCAGGGTTATGGGTTTATTCAGCCGAATGACCACCAAAAAGATCGCGTGTTTTTACACATTAAGGACTTCGCCCGACAAGGGCCACGTCCAATTGTGGGCTGTGCCTTGGAATATACCGTAACTGTGGATGAGCGCGGACGTTACCGAGCACAGCAAGCGGTGTATTTAAAAGCTTCGCAGACCAAAGCAGCAAAGGCATCTGCTGTGAGTGCGAAAACATCCGACAGCACGCAAAAAATGCAGCCGATGCAAATATTATGTGTGGCTTATATTGTTGCTTTGGCTTTGCTGACGCTGTTGGGATTGCTCAGCGGCATGTTGTTATTATTCATCAGTTTGATGAATGCGCTGAGTTATTGGCTGTATGCACAAGATAAAGAAGCTGCACAGCAGGGTGGACGTCGTATTCCTGAAAATAACTTGCATATTGTGGCTTTTTTAGGGGGTTGGCCTGCAGCATGGTTAGCACAACAAAAATTACGCCATAAAACACAAAAACAACCCTTTGGTAAGATTTATTTTTGTACGATAGGCTTAAATATCTTTCTGATTTTATGGATGATTTCTCCGTTGAATCAGCTTAACATCTAATTGGGAATATTGTTCCAGTAACAGGCTTGTCAGGTGCATTATGTCAGACGCAGAGCATTCATATTCAGTAGATCAAGACCCACATCGTTCATTGACCATGATTTTATATGTGCTGTATATCGTGGCGATTTTTTCTGCGGGGATATTGGCCGTGATTGCCTTAATCATCAACTATTTAAAACGTAGTGATGTACAAGGTTCAATTTTTGCCAGTCATTTTACTTGGCAAATTCGCAGCTTCTGGTGGTATCTGTTTTGGAATATTGTGGCCTTTGTGCCGTTCTTTTTGGTGTTCTTTAGTCCAGATGCGCAAAGCTTTGCCAGTATGACTTTGGCTGCGACACTTTTCTGTATCGCAGTGGTTGCTATTTCGTGGTTATGGATTGTTTACCGTGCTATACGCGGTTTAATTCGCGTGAATGATAATTTACCGATGTATCATTAAATTCACGTTCGTTCGTCTTTTTAAGATGTTTTGAGCGATCTTGCCTAGATGCTGTTCATTCAACTTTTTGGGATGATGTGTTTCGTTTTAAAAATTTTGGTCGCCATTCGCTGACCAGCACGCCTAAAACCACCAGTAGTCCACCGAACAACGCCAGAACTGCCAAGCGCTCGCCTGCCAAACGTCCAATCAATGCGGCCCAAACAGGCTCAGCTGCATAAATAATAGCAGCTTGCGCAGGGTCTACTTGTCGTTGCGCCCAGTTCATCACCAATTGAATCACGGCACTGGCAATGCCTAAGCCGAGCAAAACAGCAAGGAGTGACCACTGAAATTCGGGCAATTGAGTTTCTCCAACCCATGGTGCAATCGCAAAACACAATAACGATGCACAACCCAGTTGGATGAGGGTAACGCGCTTTAAATTGACCCGATTGGCAAAATAGCTAATTAAAATAATTTCAAAGGCAATCGCAATTGAACCGATTAAAGTAATGGCTTGTCCAAAACTTAACTGAATTGCGCCTAAGCCATTGCCTGTTAAAAAGACCAAGCCTACAAATGCCAAAATAGCACCCAACCAAGTCATGACATGCGGACGTTGATCAAAGCATAACCACAGCAATAGCGGTACAAGCGGGACATACAGCGCCGTTAAAAAGGCCGATTCGCTACTGCTGATACTTTGTAAGCCAATGGTTTGAGTGACATAACCTAGCGCAATGACTGCGCCTATGGCAAAGCCTGCATAGAGTTCATCGATGCTAAAACCACGTAAGCTTCGCCATGAAATCAGCCCCACGGCCAACGTGGCTGCGGCAAAACGTAAGCCTACAAACAGTACTGGACTGCTGAAGTTCAAACCGTATTGCACGGTAATGAAGGTTGCACCCCAAATTAAGGTAATCAAAATGAGCGCCAGTTGCGGCGCTTTGCTGCGAAGCATTGGTGAAAGCTGAGACATAGAACCAGTGGGAGATGAAGAAAACTCAAAATGAGTAAAATAAAATCAAAATAAAAAAGAGGTCCGCAGACCTCTTTAAAAATACGCGGCAGAATTACAAAGATTGCTCATCTAAAAGCAACTGTGCCTCACGCAGGCTTAACGTGCCTTCGTAAATTGCACGACCTGTAATCGCACCTAAAATGCCAGGCTGACCTTTTAGGTTGCGTACGTCATCTAAATTGGTCACACCGCCAGAAGCAATCACGGGTAAGCCTGAATATTGCGCCAAGTTTACGGTTTGTTCTACGTTCACACCTTGCATCATGCCATCACGGGCAATATCGGTATAAACAATGCTAGATACACCTGCATCGGCAAAACGCTTAGCTAAATCTGTTGCCTTCACGTCTGTGACGTTGGCCCAACCATCAGTAGCCACCATGCCATTCATGGCGTCAATGCCGACAATGATGTGTCCTGCAAATTTCTTGCAGGCTTCTTCTACAAAAGTAGGCTCTTGTACGGCTTTGGTACCAATAATCACGAACGATACGCCTGCATCCAAATAGTGTTCGATGGTTTCGAGTGAACGAATACCGCCACCAATTTGAATTGGAAGATCCGGTTGTGATTTTGCAATCGCTTCAACCACAGGTTTATGAATTGGCGTACCTGCGAAAGCGCCGTTTAAATCGACTAAATGCAAGCGACGCGCGCCTTCATTTACCCAGTGTTGTGCTGTTGCCACTGGATCGTCAGAAAATACAGTATCATCTTCCATACGACCTTGTTTTAAACGAACACACTTGCCATCTTTCAGGTCAATTGCAGGGATGATCAGCATGCTTTCGCTCCTTGCCAAAAACTTATTGAATTCAATCTGTGCATCTTAACAAAGTATTGTTAAATATCTAAGCATCTGTTGTAGGTTTTGTTTTAGAGGGACGAATCCGCAATTTGAGTGAACTGTTTGGGATATGCTCGGGCAATAGACCCAAACGCCCCAATTCTTCAAATATCAACACAGGTGCGTAGGCATCGGCGGCAGCATAGGCAATTTGTGCTTCACTGAGCTGTTTGCATGCCCAGTTTGAGGTGCTGATACTTCGGCTTTTAGGGAAATGAACGTGAAATAATAATGCCATGGCATTTTTAAGCCCAAGCGGACTTTTAAAACCAAAACTGCCAAAACATTTGGATAGTTCAATCACGCTATTCAGTTGTATACCTTTTTTACGAAATAAATGGGCATCATTTTTCAGCCCAAAACCTACTTTAATTTGATCGCGATTGGCAAAAACTGGCTGCAAAAATTGCCAAATGTCATCATTGAGCTGAAATAGATAGGCTTTTTCTAAGGTTGCGAGCTGAATTAAATGCGGGCCTGTAGAAACTTCGCCTACATTAAACGTGGGTTTAGATTCAGAATCGAAACCCAAGACAGCTGCGGTTTTCAGTTCAGCTTCAATTGCTAGACATTGCTCTAGATTTTGAATCAGTACAATATTTTGACGCGCAATATTTTCAAACAGTGGCAATTGCCGAATTTCATCAGGGCTAGGCAGGGTACGCAGACGAGTGAGATCCATAACATTCAAAGCGGTAAAGAAGCGGTTTTAGCCTAAAGCGTTTTGCGGAATTTGGCAAAGTTTAAAAGATTGAAAATGCTGTGCAGGACAAAGATTGCAGCGAATATCCTGAAAAAATAGCCCAATAGATGGGCTATTTCGAAATATCAACCAAGTGGAATATTTTTGCTTAGACGTTGCTGAATATACCTGACAAGAAGCTGCCAATAATCGCCAAAATCATCAGCACAATAAAAATCCAAGCCAGTACTTTTTCCCAACCTGAAGTTTCACGTACCGCACCATAGCTATTTTGACGATCATCGCCAGGTGCAAATACCAAATATAAACCCATAATAATATTCACCAAAGGCACCAAAATCAGCAAAGATAACCAGCCAGTATGATTGCGGTCATGCAAGCGGCGGATGGTGAAAATAAAGCTAAAATAGAACGCAACGATATAAATGATCACGAGCAAGATCATGCCGATGCCCATAGAGCCAGAGCCGAGCTCTAGCAATAAATTGGGTGCAACAACGGCAATAATTGCAATCAGTACTGCAAGCCCCAAGCTGAGCAAACAGTTCCACGCTAAAAATGATAATCGACCAAAACGCCCCGCTGCACTGAGTGCAGAATCTTCTACATATTGACTCATTGTTGTAATTCCTAGATTTTTTGAATTTTCTGTCGCATACCGTATATTTGCTCAAAAATCTTGTGAGATATCTCTCTCACATCGCAAACATAGACCAATTATCGACAGACCCTCAGTTTATTTTGAATAAAAGGTATAAAAAACGCTTTAATTTTAAACACAAATCAATGTGCAATAAAAGTGAAAAACATTCACGCAAAAATAAAGCCGAGATTAACTCGGCTTTATTGATTGAAGCATCCTGAATATTAGATATTCCATTCCACAAAGTTTTTTAGTAACTGCAAACCAACAGTGTGACTTTTTTCTGGGTGGAACTGCGTTGCAAACAAGTTGTCTTGATGCAGGGCTGTACAGAAAGTTAAACCATAATCACAGGTCGCGGCCACGATTTTTTCATCTTGCGGTTCAACATAAAAACTATGCACGAAGTAAAAACGCGCATCTTGTTCAATGTTGTTCCACATAGGGTGGCTCGGGTCACGTTGATGTACCTGATTCCAACCCATGTGTGGCACTTTTAAACCTGCTACTTCAGGAAAGCGTTTGACTGTACCTGCAAAAATGCCCAGTGCATCTGCTCCGCCATTTTCTTCGGAATGTTGCATCAGCGCCTGCATGCCTACACAAATTGCAAGTACAGGTTTATTAAAGACCGCGTTGCGTACCACGTCATCAATGCCAGCTTCATGCATGCCTTGCATACAATCACGCATAGCACCCACACCTGGAAACACAATTTTATCGGCTTGTGCAATCAGTTTTGGGTCATTGGTCACATCTACCGTTGCACCCACATGCTCTAAAGCTTTCGCTGCAGAGTGTAAATTTCCCATGCCATAGTCAAGAAGGGCAATTCGGGTCATTAGAGTGTTCCTTTGGTTGATGCCACTGTATTTTCAGCACGCGGATCGACTTCACATGCCATGCGTAAAGCACGTGCAAATGCTTTAAATACGCTTTCAATTTGGTGGTGGCTGTTTTTACCTTTGAGGTTGTCGATGTGCAGTGTCATTAATGCATGGTTGACAAAGCCTTGGAAGAATTCTGAGAATAAATCCACATCAAAAGTACCAATACGTGCGCGGGTAAATGGAATATCCATAAATAAACCCGGACGACCCGATAAATCGACAATCACACGACTTAAAGATTCATCAAGTGGTGCGTAAAAGTGACCGTAGCGTCGTAAACCTTTTTTATCGCCCAAAGCTTGAGCAAAAGCTTGTCCAAGCGTGATACCACAGTCTTCTACAGTGTGGTGATCATCAATTTCCAAGTCGCCATCACAATGAATATCAATATCAAACAAACCGTGTCGCTTGATTTGATCAATCATATGGTCTAAAAATGGAACTCCAGTGTTGAGTGTGCCTTGACCCGTACCGTCCAGATTCACACGAACTCGAATTTTAGTTTCGTTGGTATTTCTCACCACTTCACTGATACGTTGGGTCATAGACACGTTCCTCAAAAAACGTCAAAAATGATTGATGTAAAATGTTTTCGCTGTGACGAAGTCTCAGCATATTAGATTGCTCAGGAGGGTTAATCAATGCCTATTACCGTACATGCCTATACTTCACTGGAAAATACCGAAGTGCGCAGCCAGCTTGAGCGACTGTATGATACCAGCCCTGAATTTGGCGATGGGCAAGATGCGGTAAGCCAACTTGAGCAGAACTTGGCTCAGTATACCCTACTTTACACGGCAGAATTTAATACTAAAGTGATTGGTGCGATTTGGTGCACAGGGCAAGATGATCATCGTACGCTTGAATATATTGTGGTGCATCCTGCAAACCGTGGTCGAGGTGTGGCAGATCGTTTGGTGAGTGAGGTGTGCCGTATGGAAGAAGCCAAAGGTGTGCAGCACTTTCAGCCGGGTTGTGGTGCGATTCATCGTTGTTTGGCGCATTTGGGTAAGTTGTGAGTTTTTAAAAAGCTGACGTTGTGTCTGTCTTTTCAGTTTATCCGTATAGGTCAAAATTAAATTAGTATCGAAAATCCCTTCTCTTGCGCCATATATGGCTCAGGGATGAGGAATATCTTCCGTAAGAGGATGATGGGGGATTGAAGTATGGTTTTAATCGGATTTGTGAAAGAAGTTTATCTAAATCCTATATTGTTTTTTGTGCTTGCACAGCCACAATTTTTAGCTAAGGTTTAAATAGCTTTGCGTAGGCATCTTCCTACTTTGGCAAGACCCAAAGTAGGCAAAAGTCTTTTGTTACCCATACACGACATCCTTGTCGTGATGGGTAACGTGGGGCATCCGTGCCCCACATTCGCGTATCGGAAGTTTGTCAAAATTTAATTGGAAAAGAACTCATTTTTAAATTTTTGGGTGATATTTCAGCAGAAATAGAATGAGGTTGCTGTAAAAGTAAACATTTGCACTGAAAAGCGAAAAAGACTATTGACGATTTACAGCTGAAACTGTTTAATACGCGTCATTGGCGTGATAGCTCAGTCGGTAGAGCAACGGATTGAAAATCCGTGTGTCCCCAGTTCGATCCTGGGTCTCGCCACCATATTCAAAACGGTTAAACGTTTTCAATCCCTGATCCCATCAGGGATTTTTTTTTGCATAAAATTTATGCGATCAAATAAAAAAGTGATGATTTTTATTGACTATTCAGCCGAGATACGGCTTAATACACGGCATTGGCGTGATAGCTCAGTCGGTAGAGCAACGGATTGAAAATCCGTGTGTCCCCAGTTCGATCCTGGGTCTCGCCACCATATTCAAAAAGCCTCAAACAATGTTTGGGGCTTTTTTATGCGCAAAATTTTTTATGTCTAAAATAAAATCTTGTATTCAAACCCGCTTTGCATCTTCATCTAAAGTCCACAATACGTATTAAACAAGCTGAATTAAAATCAAGCGATCATGGTCAGGGAATGCAGCATGAAAGATTTGTTTTCGCAGGGTAGCGATTTATATCGTCAGGCACGTCCGCAGTATTCAACCGCGATTGTCGATACGATTTTACAACATGTGCCAGAGCGCGGTTTGACATGGGACTGCGGTGCAGGTTCAGGGCAGTTTACCCAGTTATTAACGCCACATTTTCAGCAGATTTTAGCCACGGATTTAAGTCAGGCACAGCTGGATCAAGCACCACAGTGGGAAAATGTGCGTTATCGCGCTTGTTTGGCGCAAGACAGCGGATTGGCAGATGCGAGTGTGGATTTAATTACCGTTGCACAAGCGATTCACTGGTTCAAGTTTGATGCCTTTTATGCCGAAGTGCATCGGGTGCTAAAACCGAGTGGAATATTTGCTGCGGTGGGCTACGGTCTGATTCAAGCTGTAGATCCTGAGGTGAATACCGCAATTCAACGCTTGTATTTTCAGACCTTAAAAGGTTGTTGGGATGCTGAACGTCGTTATATTGATGACTTATATCGCACGATTCCTTTCCCATTTCAAGAAATCGTGACACCCGAACTTTGCCTGAAATATCGTTGGTCGGCAGCACAATTGCTGAATTATTTAAACACTTGGTCGGGACTGCAGCATTATTTAAAGCAACATACTGATACGCCCTTGCTTGAATTACAACAATTGTTGCAGCAGCAACCTGCTCAGGGCTTGGAAATTCAGTTTCCAGTTTTGCTGCGTTTAGGTCGCTTGGTATAAAAAGTCAATGTATTGAGTGATTTTTGAACTTAAAATATAAGTTGGTGAAAAAAGGATGTTTCTCCACAGGTGTAATTTACCTATGTGCGAGGTGTCCAATGTTAAAATTTTCTCTCCCTATTTTATTCAGTCTTGCGCTGAGTCTCCCTGCGACTGCTTTTGCCAATCTTGATCAGCCTTTACAGGTCTTGGATGATTGTGCATTAAGTGCAGAATATGGGCAATCCAACAGCTTAAATTTGCTGCATGATCAATACCGTTTTACCGCGCAAGATGTGGTGAATCAAGTTCGAGCTGAACAAAACCTAGACTTAGCAAGCAAATTTGCAACTTTGGGTTCTCGTTTTTATATCAACCCGCAAGGTCAAACTGTGCTGCAAATTCAACGTGATGTGGTGTCTTTGGGTGTGATTGAAACCACACTCAGTGTGGATGGTTTACGCCAGTTAGGGCAGCATTTTATAGATGAATTTAAAGCTTTGGCATTTGAGTAAAATGGAGTGCGTTGTCGCAAATGACCTTGTGACAATCTAAGACATAAAAACTTAAGACATAAAAAAACGCCCTGAAAAATCAGGGCGTTTTTTATTGCACGCGAATTATGCTGGTTGCGCAGATTCTTGTTGTGCAGGAGTCAACATGTGACCGTGTTCTTCGAAGTTTGCATGCCAAGATAATGCTTCACGAAGTAGGTGAGGAGTGTGACCACCTTTTGCACATGCACGCTCAAAGTAATCATTCAATGCATTGCGGTACATTGGGTGTACACAGTTGTCGATAATCGCACGAGCGCGTTCACGTGGTGCAAGACCGCGTAAATCTGCTAAACCTTGCTCAGTAACCAAAATGTCAACGTCGTGTTCGTTGTGGTCTACGTGCGCAGCCATTGGAACGATAGATGAAATGTCACCGCCTTTCGCAATTGATTTAGTCACGAAAATCGCCAAGTGTGCGTTACGTGCGAAGTCACCTGAACCACCAATACCGTTCATCATTTTGGTACCGCATACGTGGGTTGAGTTCACGTTACCGTAAATATCAAACTCAAGTGCAGTGTTAATGCCAATGATGCCTAAACGACGTACTAACTCAGGGAAGTTAGAGATTTCTTGTGGACGTAAAATGAATTTGTCTTTGTAGTGTGCAAGATTACCAAATACGCGATCGCCACATTTTTCAGACAAAGTCATTGAACAGCCAGAAGCGAACTTCATTTTGCCTGCATCAATCAATTCAAACGTACAGTCTTGGAGTACTTCTGAGTACATCACCAAGTCTTCAAAGTTAGAGTGTTTGAAGCCTGTTAATACTGCATTTGCAATTGAACCGATACCTGCTTGTAAAGGTGCCAAGTTTTTCGGTAAACGACCTTGTGCTACTTCGTTTTCAAAGAATGCGATCAAGTGATCTGCAATTGCTTGAGTTTCGTCATCTGGATCGGTCACGTTAGATGGAGAGTCAAGCAAGGTATCGTTAAATACAATACCCACAACTTTTGCAGGGTCTAACTGAATACCTTTGGTTCCAATACGTTGTTCAACGTGAGTTAATGGCACTGGACCACGTGTTGGACGTGCTTCAGGAATATAAATGTCGTGTAGGCCTTCAAATTCTGTGCTTACAGTGGTGTTGATTTCGATAATGACTTTATCTGCATATTCAACAAAGCTTGCAGAGTTACCTACAGAAGTTGTTGGAATAATTAGGCTGTCTTCAGTAATTGCAACTGCTTCAACAATCGCGATGTCTGGGCGTTTTAGCGTATTGTTACGCATTTGCTCAACAGTTTCAGACAAGTGTTGGTCAATGAACATAACTTGACCTTGGTTAATTGCTTTACGCAAAGTGTTGTCTACTTGGAACGGCATACGACGAGCCAAAACACCTGCTTCAGTCAATTGCTTGTCTAAATCATTACCAAGACTTGCCCCAGTAATTAAGTCAATTTTTAAAGGATTGGTTTTAGCGCGTGCCACCAATGCAAGTGGAACAGCTTTTGCTTCACCCGCACGAGTAAAGCCACTCATACCTACGGTCATACCATCTTGAACGAATTCAGCAGCTTGTTCTGCGCTGATTACTTTGTCGTGGAGGGAGGCTAAACGGATGCGATCTAAAGACATGGCGAACTCTCGTAAAATACTAGACTGATACCGATTGTACCGATCAAAAAAGGTATTTTGCATAGGTGTTAGGCTAAGGTCTAATTTTTTGCCTAAATGGTGGTATAAAAATATAAAATAATACATAAATAATTGAATTTAATCGTTTATTTATATATCAAAAGGTAAATATTACAATTTGTTTGATATATTTTTATACAATTTTGATATGCACCATCTGAATTTTTTACTTTGATCGTCCATCCGATTTGCTGTTGGTCTGAAATTGGTATATAGCAAGCCAGATAGAGATCAAAAGCGTCAGCCGTTTAGAAGTGTTCACTCAAACTTTGTTTGATTTTTTCCAGCGTGCCAACATTATTTTTTTCTTCAACGATTTCAGGTTGTAACGGCAGGGTAATGATGGCTTCAAGACCACCGTGTTCACGGTTTTGAATGGTGAGCTCGCCCTGATGAATATCGACAATACGTTTTACAATTGCCAAACCTAAGCCACTGCCTTGTACAGTACGTGCTTCATTGCCGCGTACAAAAGGCTGCATTAAATCGGCAATTTGGTCTTCTGGAATGCCTGTACCGTTGTCTGCCACGCTAATCCGAATGTGTTCATCCAGCACTTCTGCAGACAACTCAATTGGCTCTGCACCATAGCGTTTCGAGTTATTAATCAGGTTGCCAATCAGACGTTTCAGCGACAAACTGCGCGCCTGAATTAAAGGTAATTCTTGTGCGTTAAAGCGAATATCCAACGGTTTAAATTGAATAATCAATTCCTGCAGCAAAACATTTAAATCGGTTTCTTGTAATTCTTCATCGGAACCATCACGCATATAAGAAATGAATTGATTTAAAATCGCATCCATATCTTCTACATCGTAAATTAAGCCTTCTTTTAAAAAATCATCATCGGGCATCATTTCGGCACTTAAACGAATCCGTGTCAGTGGCGTGCGCAGGTCGTGTGAAATACCTGCCAACATGATACGACGGTCACGTTCAGTCTGTTCCAAGGTATAAATCATGTGATTAAAGGCTTGGTTGACCTCACGAATTTCCTGCGGACCGTGATTGGTTTCTAAATAAGGTGCTTTGCCTGTTTTACTGTAGCTATTGGCGGCATTTTGCAGACGACGCAAAGGACGATTCAGCTGACGTACTAGAGTTAAAATAATTGCTGCAGCTAACAGTGGAATACCCAAAAGCCAGCCAAAGACCAATTCAGGGCTGTAGTTGGCATAGGTTTTAAGGGGTTCACGTACCCAGTTGCCATTCATTTCTGGGGTTTGAATCCAAATACGCGGGCTTGGTTTGAACTGGAAATAGACCGTGACATCCTGCATTTTTAATTCAGTTGCCAGTTTCTTTTCTATTTGTTGGGTAAAAAACTCTGCAATGACTTTTTCCCGTACATTAGGAAACTCACGTGGATCGGTTACATATTCAATGCCGACCCGATTTTTAAGCCACGCATCGACATCGACTTCGGCTTCATTGTGAAAAATGCGCAAATCTGGATTGTTTAAAATTTCCAGTTCAACCGCTAAATAGCGGGCGTGTTGTTGAATTTCAGGTAAATACAAGGTGCGCCAAAAGAACCACAACGACATAAACAGGCTAAACAACACCACAAAAACCACCAGTACCGTGGTGCGCATGGCTGCAGAGCGTGGTTTGATTTTGTCCAGAAAACGCTCCCAGCGGGTACGTTTCTTTTCAGAATACGCCACATAGTCGGTAAATTCTTGTGGGTCGATGGGTTCGAGTTTCACATCTTGTCCTGTGGCAGAGGTTGTAAAGCGAATTTAGTGAGTGAAATTTTATGATGAATATACTTGTTATTGGAATGTCTGTTCTTTAAATCTAGCACAATGATCGGTGTACATAAATGTTGATCATTGCATGAAGATGTGAGGCTGAAGCCTCACATCATTTTCAACTTATTCCGCACCATCTGGAACAAATACATAACCGACACCCCAAACCGTTTGAATATAACGTGCACGGGCAGGGTTTTCTTCAATTAAACGACGTAAACGTGAAACCTGAACATCAATCGAACGCTCCATCGCACCCCATTCACGACCACGCGCCAAATTCATTAACTTGTCACGGGTTAAAGGCTCACGAGGATGTTGTACCAACGCTTTGAGTACTGCAAATTCACCTGTAGTTAGGGTCACGACCTGACCTTCACGTGTCAAAGTACGGGTCGATAAATCTAGTGACCATGGGCCAAAACCAACCACTTCCATTTGCTGACTTGGTGCACCTGGTACCTCGCGCACTTGACGACGCAATACAGCACGAATACGCGCTAACAGCTCATTTGGATTAAACGGTTTTGGTAAATAATCATCTGCACCTGCTTCAAGTCCTGCAATACGGTCAGAGTCACTGCCGCGAGCCGTCAGCATAATAATTGGCGTGTCGATGTTAGATTGACGTAAACGACGGCAAATACTTAAACCATCTTCAACAGGCAGCATAAAATCAAGCACGATTAAAGAGAACAGTTCACGCTGTAACAAACGATCCATTTGTGTCGCGTCGTGGGCAGTTTTGACCACAAAGCCCTTATCTTCCAAGAAACGCTGTAACAGGGTACGTAAACGCACATCATCATCGACAACGAGAATGCGTTCAACGCGGTCAGTTTCGCTGTGTACGGTATCTGTTTTTTCAGCAGGTACAACTAAACTCATGATGTGCTCCTTTATTCTTTATTGTCATCGTAAACAAAAAGTTGAGTTGGCTTTGAGTATACGATTCATTGGTATCTATTGCCTATGCTCTAAAGCAACAAATATTGCAGATAAAATCAAGACATAGATACCAAATATATACAGCATTCCCATGCGAAAAACTGACATATTTGTCCGTTTGAGTCTAACATAAGCCTGAATTTTATTTAGATTTATAAAATTTAGCCGAATTGGCAAAAATCGCCAAAAAACCACCATTTATAAAATTCATAAAACAATTGTGGATTTTATAGTCTTGGTCTTTATAATCATGGCTTTTAGTACTTATCCTTGTAGGATCACACACGATGACTGACTTAGTTCAGCAGTTAGCAAAAGAACTTGCCGTACGACCAAATCAAGTAGAAGCTGCCATCAAACTGATTGATGAAGGTGCTAGCGTTCCATTTATTGCACGTTACCGTAAAGAAGTGACGCAAGGTTTAGATGACACGCAGCTACGTCAGCTCGATACACGTTTATCGTATTTACGTGATTTATATGAGCGTCGCGAAAAAGTAATAGAATCACTCAAAGAACAAGATAAATTATCTGATGATTTATTGGCACGGGTTAACGCTGCTGAAACCAAAAATGCTTTAGAAGAAATTTACGCGCCTTACCGTCCAAAACGCACCAGTAAATCGTTTAAAGCTAAAGAAGCAGGTTTAGGCCCAATTGCAGCGCAAATTTTTGCAGAACAGGTTGAGCCAAGCGAAGCTTTAGCAGGCTTTAGTCATGCAGACTATCCTGATGCAGACAGTCAGCTAGATGCGGTACAACACATTCTGATTGATGAATGGGCACAAAATATTGCCTTAACCACAGAATTAAAAGAAATTTTTGCCAAAACAGCGGTATTAAAAAGCTTGGTTGCTTCTGAAGAGAAAAAAGAAGTGGGCAAAAAATTCCGTGATTACTTCGATTTTTCAGAAAACCTCAACAAAGTACCATCACATCGTCTATTGGCGATGTTGCGTGGTCGCCAAGAAAACGTCTTGGGCTTAAAAGTTGATGGTGAAGACAGTGCGCCTTTGGCACGTATTGAAACTGAATACAATTTAGATCAGATTCAGCCGCAAGCACGTCAGGACTTTTTAAAGCAAACGGCAAAATTGTTCTGGTTGGGCAAAGTGCGTCCACAAATCGAACATTCATTATTGACTGAAAAGCGTTTGGCTGCTGAAGCTGAAGCGATGGATGTCTTTGCAGAAAACTTGCGTCATTTATTGCTTTCTGCACCTGCAGGTGCGCGTTGTACGCTGGGCGTAGACCCTGGCATCCGTACAGGTGTCAAACTGGCTGTGGTGAACCAATCTGGCGATGTGGTTGCACATAGCACGGTTTATCCATTTGCACCTAAAGAAGACAAAGCAGGCGCGATTGAAGAACTTGCTCGTTTATGCCGTGAGCACAATGTTGATTTAATCGCGATTGGTAACGGGACTGCAAGCCGTGAAACTGAAGCGGTTGTGGCAGAAATGATGGCGGCGCACAGTGACTTGAAATTAACACGTGTGTCTGTATCTGAAGCGGGTGCATCTGTGTATTCAGCTTCTGAATTGGCATCGCAAGAGTTGCCAGAACTAGATGTGTCGATTCGTGGTGCAGTGTCGATTGCACGTCGTTTGCAAGACCCATTGGCAGAGTTGGTAAAAATTGATCCAAAATCAATCGGTGTGGGTCAGTATCAACATGACGTGAATCAGGCAGGTTTAGCAAAAACCTTAGAAGCTGTGGTAGAAGACTGTGTGAACTCGGTCGGTGTCGATGTCAACACGGCATCTTCAGCAATTTTGGGTTATATCGCAGGTTTGAATAAAGCCATTGCACAGCAAATTGTTGAATACCGTAAAGAACATGGCCGTTTTGACAATCGCCAAGCTTTGAAAAACGTACCGCGTTTAGGCGAACGTACTTTTGAACAAGCAGCAGGTTTCTTACGTATTCAGGCAGGTTCTGAGCCTTTGGATGCTTCTGCAGTGCACCCTGAATCTTATGGTTTAGTAGAAAAAATTGTGGCTGCCAAAGCGACCACGGTTAAAGATATTATTGGTAATACTGAAATTATCCGTTCGGTGAATGCTGAAGAATTTGTGGATGAGCAAGTCGGCTTACCAACTATTCAGGATGTTTTGTCTGAATTGGAAAAACCAGGTCGTGACCCACGTCCTGAATTCCGTACGGCTAAATTCCGTGAAGATGTGACTGAAGTGGCACAGTTGACTGAAGGCATGCAGCTTGAAGGTGTGGTGACCAATGTGACCAACTTCGGTGCATTTGTAGATGTGGGTGTGCATCAGGATGGTTTGGTGCATATTTCTGAGTTGGCCAATGAATTTGTGGCCGACCCGCATAAAGTGGTGAAACCAGGTCAAATCGTGCAAGTGCGTGTGTTACAGGTTGATGTAGAACGTAACCGCGTGAATTTATCGATGCGTCCTGAAGGTTCGGCTGCACCTGCAAAAGCGGCGCGTGCGCCACGTCGTGATCAAGAGCAACGTACAGAGCGTAAGCCACAGGCGAAACGTCCACAGCAGTCACGTCCTCAGTCAGACCGTTCACAAGTGAAAAAACCACAAGCTGCTAAACCGCAAGAAAATAAAATTGGTGGTTTAGGCGCATTGTTGTTACAAGCAGGGATTAAAGGTTCGAAGTAAGTTTTAATTACGCAAACAAAAAGCTCCCGAAATTCGGGAGCTTTTTGTTTTGTGTGTATATTTTTAATCTAAAGTTTGATTAATCATTTTTAAATCAACGGCACAATCCAGCTCACTAAAATCAGCATGATTCCCAAATGCCCAAGTTTACGCGTCACTGCCACTAGTTTTGATGGTGGTGCTTCAAGTTGGCGAGCATATTCCTGAAGATTTAAACCTTGAGAGGCTTTGCTGCTAAATAAAAATACGCCTAAATCAATACAAATTAAAATCGTGCCTACATCGGCAACAACCTCTAAGAGTTCATATTCTTGCTGATAAAGCGCCGTTGCAACCTGATAACTTAAAAATAAGGCAAAGGCAAAACAGCCATACTGTAAAATGAGGGCTAGTGCTCGCATAATCCATTCAAAATACTTAAAACAGCTGTGTTATAGCATAAAAATAAGGTGCAATTGAATGTTTTGTTATGGTTGAGATTGTGGATCTTAAATAAGCAATTAACGGATTAAGCCTTGCAGAACAAAACTTGTGGCAATACTGCCTGCTGCCAATTTAGACATGAAATAACTGTAATTAGAAGAGGCAGAAACTTCGGACATCGCACCAGATGAATGCGACATGGACACGGCAAGTTGGCTGCGATAGCCCAATTCGACTAACAAGACCACCAGGCCTGTCAGTGTCATCACTTGAAATGTGTCTACATGATTGCGCGTAAGCTCAGTATATAAGTGATAAAAACTTAAGCCCGCAGCAGAAAAACAAAATAGCTTAAACAGATACAGAGTTTTCATGTGTTGTACCTTTCATTATTGTAATGTCATTTTGAATG
>NZ_JAYJLK010000029.1:0-37763 GCF_051948795.1 Acinetobacter sp. Lyrl_1 | reverse complement strand
AGATAACATTGCTTAGATTGAGAATGAAGAACCACAGCCACAGGTCGTGGTTGCATTCGGGTTTTGTACCACAAAACGTGAACCTTCTAAGCCTTCAATATAATCTACCACTGAACCCACTAAATATTGATAGCTGAGTGAATCGACCAGCATTTTTACATCGCCATTCACAAATTCTGCATCATCTTCATTTTGGCTTTCTGCAAAGTTAAAACCATAAGAAAACCCTGAACAGCCCCCACCTGTGACATAGACACGTAGCATTAAGTCTTGATTCCCTTCGCTATCACGCAATTGGCGAACTTTTTTAGCAGCGTTATCGGTCAGCTCAAGTGCTTGGGCATTCATGATGGATTCCTCAGATACAATTCAGATGTCTTTTTCGCAAAAAGACCACTATTCAAGTATAGCATACTCAATATTGGGACTGTGATGCAGAATTAAAGTGAATTCTGAGTAATTATCTCAAGATTATCGAATCATTTATAATTTTCATCCTGCAAACCACATTCGAAATTGGTTGGCGCTTCTTTACAACGGAATTGCCACAATAATTTCATCATGCGCTTGTCATAGACCCCACGTTTGGTCAAATCAATCCGCGATTCACGCATCATTTTTTGATAACCCGGTTGATCTGCTGTAGGCACTTGCATCCAATATTTGGCAGGAATATCGGCTTTCATTTTTCCTAAAATACCAAAGGCACGTGGTAATTGGCCTTTGACCCATTCACGTGATTTTCGCCCAAAACCTGCAGGGAATTTATCTGGGCGGATAATAATATTGCCCGTGACCTGTAAAATTGGATAATTCACAATCGCGCCTTTAGTGCCTAAGCCTTTATGTAGTTCCAAAGGACGGAATACTGCAGCAGGCGCACCAATAATATCGACCTGACCATTGTTAAATTTACTGCCAAAATTGGTGACATCGGCACTTACTGCTTGCGCACCAATTTGCTGTACCATAATTTTTTGCGCTTGGTCATAATCTAAAACAGCAATTTTTTTCCCCGCGGCTTTGGCGACACTATTAATACTGCGGTCATTCACCATCAAAAAGGCATCACCCACAGGAATGACACCTGCGACTTCATACTGACCATTGCGCATATATTTGGCAAAAGCAGGACTCGCCAAACCTTGCATGACTTTAACTGCCAGTTTTAAATCTGGAATCGCACCAATTGCATCTAATGAGCCTGTAAAATGGTTAAATTGACGACCACGCATGCCCGTCACACTAATACCATCACATTTTCCTGCTTTAAAATCTTCTGCAATCACGCCTTCGTTTTGACCTACGCGTAACTCAATTTCTGCGCCCCAGTTTTTGGCCGCCAATTGATAGTCTTGCATTAAGTTATAGACATCACCGTTTTTACCGACCAAGTCGAATACACAGACCACTTGCTTAGCCTGCGCTGCACTAGCGACTAAAGATAAGCCTGCGCCAAATAATAAAGCTTGCGTCCATTGTTTCATTTCTAGTTCCTTCCATTTTTTGTTTTTCTGCGCACAGTTGATCCAAACCTTCAATTTAGTATCACTGTTCTTTTATCAAGCTCAGATTAGCGAATTTTGATTTTTTGGCTGATATGGCTCAATTGACGAATCTTTCATTATAAAAAACCTAGAGATCTAGGCTTTTTTATTAAAAATCAATCTATTCACCACCTAGTGAACATTCAAAATTGGTTTTTTCGACAGAACAACGAGCGCGTTTTAACACACTCATCATGGCAGGGTCATAAATGCCGCGTTTGGTCATATCCATACGTCCATCACGCAGCATTTTTTGATATTTGGTTTTATCTTCTGCGCTCAAGTTCATTTTATATTTGGCTGGAATCTCACCTTCCAAACGATTAATCATACTCATCGCTTTAGGCAGATTTTTTACAAACCAATCTCGTGATTTTTGCCCAAAGCCCGCAGGGAATTGTTCAGGACGAATCACAAAGTCTGCGGTCACTTGTAATACAGGGAAATTAAACATTGCCCCGTTATTGCCTAAACCTTTGTAGATTTCTAAAGGTTTGTACGCATAGGCAGGCGCACCGACCATATCGACCTGACCATTGTTAAACTTCGCCACAAAGTTAGATACATCAGAAATGACGGCTTGCGCGCCTACACGCTGCACCATAATTTTTTGTGCATCGTCATAGCCCAATACCGCAAACTTTTTCCCTGCTGCTTTTTCAATCGAGCTGATGTTCTTGTCGCGCACAAAAATAAAGGCCGAACCTAAAGGTGAAATACCCGCAACTTCATATTTCTTGCCACCTAAATTGGTAACCATTTTCGCTGCATTACGTTGATCTAAAGCAAAGCTGATGGCACGTTGTGCAATCGCATTACTTGGCGCACCACCTAAAGCATCAATCGAGCCTGCAAATTTATTGTATTGGCGAGCACGCATGGCGGTCATAAATACCCCATCACATTTGCCTGCTTTAAAATCATTGTCTGCGACAGCTTCATCCTGACGTGGAATTAAATTGACTTCTGCACCCCAGCCTTTTGCTGCTAGCGCCCACTCTTGTGCCATCTGAAAAGATTCACCTGACTTACCCAGTAAGTCAAAGACACATACATCTACTTTTGCTGCTTGCGCCTGAGCACTGAAACCGATCGCTGCGAATGCTGTCAATGTTGCGCTGACCCATATTTTTTTCATTGTTTCGATCCTTCTACAGATTTTTTTATTTTTGAGTGTCCGTACACGAAACAAATATTAAGCAAGTTCAAATTAAAAAAATAGAGCATTTACTCGAATTTCATCTGTCAATTCTGCCAAAACCTTATACTGCCTTATTTAAGCGATCATTTTTATTTCATAATTCACTTATATTTTATAGATTTAGATCAAAATAAAGATCATTTCCAACATGCACGTATTTTGTGCTTGTTTACAAAGTCATAAAAAAAGCCTGTTGTTAGATCATAATTTTTAAACATCACAAGAGAGATTTTTCGCAAATCACAAATAAAACTGGGCTTATTTTTGTTTTCTGGTGGGCTTCCATTAGAATATGCCCAACTTTTGTTGTGACCAGTAAACACCATGATTCAACTTGACCAAGTTTCTTTACGCCGCGGTGGACGTGTTTTATTTCAAAAAGCGTCTATGCAAATCCATCCAGGCTGGAAAGTCGGTCTTACAGGTGTCAATGGTGCAGGAAAATCCAGTTTATTTGCTGTGCTTTTAGGTAGTTTAACCCCAGACGAAGGTACGTTGAGCCGTCCGCAAGGCTGGACTGTGGCGCACATGGCACAGGAAGTTAAAGCATTGGATTTGCCTGCGATTGATTTTGTGCTGTCGGGTGATGAAGAATACTGGAACATTCAACAACAACTGCAACATCCTGAACAATTAAATAATGACCAACTTGCACATTTGCATGGTCGTTTTGATGAAATTCATGGCTATACCGCACCCGCCAAAGCCGCACAACTGATGGCAGGTTTAGGTTTTATGGAACATCAAAACAGCTTGGCGGTCAGTAGTTTTTCTGGTGGATGGCGCATGCGTTTAAATTTGGCGCGTACCTTAATGAGTCGCTCCGAATTATTATTACTGGACGAACCAACCAACCACTTAGACTTAGATGCAATTTTATGGTTAGAAGACTGGCTTAAAGCCTATGCGGGAACTTTGGTGCTGATTTCCCATGACCGTGATTTTTTAGATGCCATTACCGATCATATTTTACATATTGAAAATAGTGAACTGACTTTATATACAGGCAATTATTCAACCTTTGAAACCACACGCAGTGAACGCTTGGCACAACATCAACAAGCGTATGAAAAACAATTAGAAACCCGTGCACATTTACAAAAATATATTGATCGTTTTAAAGCCAAAGCCACCAAAGCACGGCAGGCACAAAGCCGTATCAAGCAATTGGAACGCATGCAATTGCTTGCCCCTGCGCATGTAGATACACCATTTACCTTTAGTTTCCGTGAACCGACCAAAATGAGCTCACCCTTACTGACCTTGGAACAAGTCAGCATTGGTTATGCAGACAAAGTGATTGCCAGCAAAATTAACCTACAAATTACCCCGACCAGTCGTATTGGTTTATTGGGGATGAACGGCGCAGGTAAATCGACCTTAATTAAATCCTTAGTGGGTGAATTGGCGTTATTGGCAGGTACTCGCAAAGCCTCAGAATTACTCAATATTGGCTATTTTGCACAGCATCAAATGGATGCTTTGGATGATAGCGCCAGCCCGATGCTACAACTGGCACGCATTGCCGATAAAAAAATCAGCGAAGCCACTTTACGCGCCTTTTTAGGCAGTTTTGGTTTTAGTGGCGAACGTATGGACACGCCTTGTGAAAGTTTTTCAGGAGGTGAACGTGCACGTTTGGCTTTGGCTTTAATTGTCTGGCAACGTCCTAACGTACTGATTCTGGACGAACCGACCAACCATTTAGACTTAGATATGCGACATGCCTTAACCATGGCATTACAGGATTATGAAGGTGCAGTGGTATTGGTGTCACACGAACGTCAATTAATTGCCAGTGTCTGCGATGACTTACTCTTGGTTCATGCAGGACAATGCACAGAATTTGAAGGCGATTTACAAGATTATGCCCAATGGTTACGCCAAGCTCGTGCAGACATGCTTAAGCAAGGTACATCCAACACAGCTCCATCCAATCCAAGTCCCTTGGTTGAGAACAAGACTAACCTAGTCAAAGTAGATAAAGAAGCTCAACGCAAACTGGCAGCACAACGCCGTGAACAAACTCGCCCTATTCGTAAAAATATTGAAAAATACGAAGCGCAAATTGAAAAAATTCAACCGCGTCTGACTGAAATTGAAACCGAACTGGCAGATCCTGCCCTTTACGATGCCAACCGTAAAGATGATTTGCTCAAACTCATGAATGAGCAAAATGATCTGAAAACCAAATTGGCGCAGGCAGAAGAACAAATGCTTGAATTGATGATGGAATTGGAAGAACTCGAAAGTAGCTTTGAATAGCCATACCGATGAGATTTTAACGCTATGCTAAATAGGGTTAAATCTCATCATATTTCGTAGAATATGCATTGTGTATGTTCCATACTTATAAGACACATTCGTAATAGTTTTAATCTTTAGTTTATCTTCACAATAACCACGCAAAGAAATTTAAGTCACTCTCTGCGTTTGTTTATTTTTACTTATCAATCTTGCACCACAGCATAGTTGTATGACACCCCCCACCCTGAATAAAAGTAAGACAGCATAGCTACCAAGCAAGAAGTTTTGAATTTAAAACTCAGTGTGATTTTTAAATTCAAAATCTACAATTTAAATTTAAAAGCAAAAACTTAGTTATCCACAACTCAAACTAACTGTTATTTTAAATTCAAAACTCTAATTAAAGCCAAATCAATCCATTCTTTCATGGTTATTTTGAGTCATTGAATCTCAGTGATTCACAGAAAATCGCTGCTACTCGGCAGTAATTTTTGCTTTGCTAATACATAATTCTTGTATTTTCCAGCCCTGAATATAGCGCCAGATTTCTTGAATATACCCTTGATCATCCGCCAAACCAATTTGAATCCGACAGTTAACCTGCTCACGATCAAACTCATATTCTTCTAATTCAACATTCGGTTTGATCGGTTTCCAGACACCATTATTCACTGCATGCTGAATGTTGGCATAACGTGTTTCACGATTTTCCACACGTGATTCTGCCGTATAAACGACTTTAAAATCTTCATCTTCATAGTGTGCTAACAGCTCCACATTGCCAGTAAAAAAAGCATTCACCCATGCATCACGTGCTTGTTCTAATTGATTATCCATCTTAATGATTCTCCTATATTTTTGGCTTAATGTAGCTCAGCATGACAGAACAATAAGTCAGTTTTATAAAAGTTATTTGGATGAATCACGACAACAACAAAAGCCAAACATAAAAAAGCACTCCGTAGAGTGCTTATGGTTATGCGGATGATTTGGACGAATTAAGCGTCAATATCTGCATTTAAGGCATTTTCTTCAATAAAGGCACGACGTGGTTCTACATCATCGCCCATTAAGCAAGAGAACATGCGGTCTGCTTCAATGGCATCATCAATGGTGACTTGCAACATATTGCGGTTTTCTGGGTCCATCGTGGTTTCCCAAAGTTGTTCCGCATTCATCTCACCCAAACCTTTATAGCGCTGAATCATCATGCCGCGACGCGAGTCCTGCAAAATGTGTTGCCACACTTGATGGAAATTGTTGACCGTAATTTTACGTTCGCCTTTTTCCAAATACGCACCTTCTTCAAGCAGCGTAAACCAGCTTTTTGAATTTTTCAGCAAACGTGCATATTCAGCTGAACCCAGCAAACCTGTGTCTAGCAAATAGGTATGTGGCAAGTTGTGCACATATACCGTGATTCGTGGCCAATACGTTGCAGATTTTTGACCATCCGCATCTTCTTTTTCAAACTGTTCGATGCTTAATTCAGGACGCAAACTTGGTTGTAATCGTTCAATGCTTTGACGTAATTGCTCGCCCCATTGTTGTACATACGCCTGATCTGCTGCTTGATCAATTTTAAAGGCATCTAATTCTAATAAACCATCCAACAGACTTGCAGGATAACGCAGCGTTAAACGGCTCAAACTCTTTTGTGAAGTTTGATAATCAGCAATGACTTTGGCTAAAGCCTCACCACGAATTGCAGGTGCATCAGCACTCACATGCAGCTCCAATTCATCAATCGCATTAGAAATTAAATAGGTTTCTAAAGCATCGTTATCTTTGATGTATTGTTCCTGCTTGCCTTTTTTCAGCTTATACAATGGTGGCTGTGCGATATAAATATGACCACGCTCAACCAATTCTGGCATTTGACGGAAGAAGAAGGTCAATAGCAAGGTACGAATGTGTGAACCATCTACGTCAGCATCGGTCATGATGATGATTTTGTGATAACGCAGTTTGTCTGGGTTATATTCTTCACGACCAATACCACAGCCCAAAGCGGTAATTAAAGTACCTACTTCTGCCGATGAAATCATCTTGTCAAAACGGGCACGTTCCACGTTCAGGATTTTACCTTTCAGTGGCAAAATTGCCTGCATTTTACGGTTACGACCTTGTTTAGCCGAACCACCTGCAGAGTCACCCTCGACTAGATATAATTCAGATAATGCAGGGTCTTTTTCCTGACAGTCAGCCAATTTACCAGGCAAACCTGCAATATCCAAAGCACTCTTGCGGCGCGTCATTTCACGGGCTTTACGCGCCGCATCACGGGCACGCGCTGCATCAATAATTTTACCCGCAATGGATTTTGCCGCTTGTGGATTTTCCAATAAATATTCAGAGAAAGATTTATTCATGGCCTGCTCAACAGCAGGTTTCACTTCACTCGATACCAATTTTTCTTTGGTCTGTGATGAGAATTTTGGATCTGGCACTTTGACCGACACAATCGCGGTTAAACCTTCACGTGCATCATCACCCGACACCACGACTTTTTCTTTTTTCAGGATATTTTCGCTTTCCATGTAGTTGTTTAACCCACGGGTTAGCGCAGCACGGAAGCCTGCCAAGTGCGTTCCACCGTCTTTTTGTGGAATGTTATTGGTAAAGCAACGTACGTTTTCCTGATAGGAATCATTCCACTGCAAAGCAACTTCTACGGTAATTCCGTTTTCAGCCTGTGTCGTGAAATGGAAAATTTCATTCAGATGGGTTTTGCCTGCATTGATATATTTCACAAATTCAGACAAACCACCTTCATAGTCAAAAATATGTTCTAAATTGACACGTTCATCACGCAATACAATACGCACGCCCGCGTTTAAGAAAGACAATTCACGCAATCGGCGTGCCAAAATATCCACATTAAAAATGGTTTGGCTAAAGGTTTCAGCACTTGGCCAAAAACGCACAGTCGTACCTGATTGCTCAGTGTCGCCCACTACTTTTAAAGGATATTGTGGATCACCATGGCGGTATTCCTGTTGGTGAATTTGACCCGCGCGTTTAATCGTTAATTCAAGTTTACTCGATAAAGCATTGACCACCGACACACCAACGCCGTGCAAACCGCCCGACACTTTATAACTGTTGTCATCAAACTTACCACCTGCGTGCAGAATGGTCAGAATAACCTCTGCTGCAGAGACACCTTCTTCAGGGTGAATATCGGTTGGGATACCACGACCATTGTCAGATACGCTGACAGATTCATCTTCATGGATAGTCACCAAAATTTCATCACAATGACCCGCCAAAGCTTCATCAATAGCGTTATCGACTACCTCGAACACCATGTGATGCAAACCTGTACCATCATCTGTATCACCGATATACATGCCTGGGCGTTTACGAACAGCATCTAGGCCACGCAATACTTTGATACTAGAGGAATCATAAGCCTTTTCATTGGTTTGTTCTGTAGTAGAGACAGATTGATCTTCTGAACTCATGGTTTCTCCCTAGTGAAAAATAGGTCTATCCAAAGATAAAAAAATTATTGCTCAACAGCCTGCACCGTTCCGTGATCGACCTGAAATAAGCGATAAGGAATCGACAACGCTTGTAAGTGTTGTTGCACGGATTGATGATCTAAAGTGGTAATAAAAACTTGACTACCCAATTGGCTTAATCGTTCAATTAAACGTTGTTGTGCGCTTAAATCTAATTCTGCTGTCAGATCATCTAATAATACCACAGTTTCCTTATTAGACGCATGCAGCATTGCAATCTGTGACAGTTTTAATGCCATAATCAATAGCTTTTTCTGCCCACGTGACAGCACCACATCGGCATCACCCATTGGGGTTTTTAGGCGTAAATCGGCGCGGTGTGGCCCATATTCGGTATAGCGACGTTCCACATCTTTTTGATGATAATTGCACAGATCATTCAACAAGCCTGTTTCGGTATGAAAGCCTGCGCTGTATTCCAGACTAATGTGTAAATCAGGCAATAAATACTGTAAATCTTGTGCAAAAAATTGCTGCCATTGTTCCACCGTTCCCAAACGCTGCCGATGCAAAATCTCACCATAATCACTGAGCATTTTGTTCCACGGTTCCAAGTCCGACAGACTTAAATGTCGCTGTGATTTAAGCAAACTATTACGTTGTTTTAAGGCACGTGAATAATATTGCCAAGCGTGATAAAACTCTGGTTCCACGTGGAACATCAACCAGTCCAACAGTTGCCGTCGTGGTTTTGCACCATGGTCAATAATTTCGGTACTGAGTGGATCAATATGTTGTAAAGGCAGAATTTTAGCCAATTGCCCTTGGGTCGCAACAGGGTCGCCATTGACCTTAATCAACTGCTCACCCGATGCCATTTTTTGCATGCCAATTTTTTCAGTCAATGACTGAGCAAATACAATCGCATCTTGGCTACTGTTCTGAATGTAATTTTTAGGAATATGGGTGCGAAAAGAACGCCCTGTCGCCAATAAATGAATCGCTTCTAAAATCGATGTTTTACCCGAACCATTTTGCCCATAAAAGACGTTAAACGGCTGCAACTCATGAAGTGCAACCGCTTTTAAGTTCCGAACACGCTCGATATGTAAACGCGTAATATGCATGATTCAGCTAGATTTAATCTTGAAATAAACCGCTCACTTAAACACGCATTGGCATCACAACATAGGTTTGATCTTGATGTGCTGGATCTTGTACCAATACCGATTGATTGGCTTCGGTCATGGTCATCGATACATCATCGCCATCCAATGCCCCTAATACGTCCAATAAATACTGTGCGTTAAATGACATTTCTAACGGCGAATCGGCATATTGAATCGCTAAATCTTCAATTGCTTCATCTTGTTCTGGGTTATTGGCACGTAATTGCAAGGTGTCCGCACTAAAATTCAGGAATACGCCACGCAATTTTTCATTACTTAAAATCGCCACACGCTGTAAAGATTGTTTAAATACATCATGCGCGATCAGCACGTTTTTATCACCACCACGTGGAATCACACGGCGATAATCTGGGAACTTACCATCAATTAATTTAGTGGTAAAACGCACGGTAATTTCTGCTTGTTCTTTGTCACGGCTTGGGGTGCGAATGGTCACATTCAGCAATTCACGCCCAATTAAAAGTGCCAGTTGTTCATCTTCAATGCTCAGCAAACGCTGCAATTCAGCCACAGCTTTACGCGGCACAATGGCTTGAATTAATTGAGTAGCTGTCGAAGATGCCGCTGTTTCACACAAGGCCAAACGGTGACCATCTGTGGTCACAGCACGTAATTGGTTTTCATCAATTTCTAACAAAGTACCCGTTAAATAAAAGCGTACATCCTGCACTGCCATCGCAAACGCAGTTTTTTCAAACAAACGCTTCAGCTCACGCTCAGTAACCGTCACTTGCGTACCTTGAGCATTTTCTGTAGCCAATAATGGATAATCTTCCGCAGGCAAAGTACCTAATACAAAGCGGCTATTGCCCGATTTTAAAATACAGCGCTGATCTTCAGTGATTTGCAAATCAATCAAAGCTGCGCTTGGTAAAGATTTACAAATATCCATCAGTTTACGTGCAGGCACTGTAGTTTCCCCTGCCTGTAAACATGCCCCTTCAGTCAGATTCGTACTGGCAACCAATTCCACTTCCAAGTCCGAACCAGTAATGGTTAAGGCTTGCTCAGTCACCTGAACTTTGACATTGGATAAAATATTTAAGGTATGGCGACGTTCAACCGCTCCTACGACATGTGACAGAACATTCAGTAAGCTTTCTTTCGCGATTTTTAAACGCACGGTACATTCCTCTAACAACTGAAGATTGGAGTATAAAATAGGTTTTTTAGCAGTGTACTATGCGGCAAAAGCTGCCGCATGGCAAGAACAGAATTTGAGCAAATTCGGTCAACTTTGCAACAATCGTTGCAGGTTTTTATAGTCTTCGTTAAAGATCGGATCTTCTTCGCGCAGGCTTTGTACTTTTTCGCAGGCATGCATTACGGTACTGTGATCTCGCCCACCAAATGCCATACCAATTTCAGGGAAACTGTCACCTGTAAGCTCACGTGCCAAGCCCATTGCCAACTGACGTGGACGCGCATAAATACGGGTACGTTTTGGCCCCACCAATTCTTTGAGTGGAATGCGGAAATATTCACTCACCACCCGCTGAATATTTTCGGTACTGATGGTACGTGCGCGAATTGCCAAGACATCTTTTAAAGATTCACGTACCACATCTAGATCAATAGGTGTGCCTTTAAAACGGGAAATTGCCACCACTTTATTGAGTGCACCTTCAAGTTCACGCACATTAGCCACCACTTGCTGGGCAATAAATAAAGCACAGTTACGTGGTAAATCTACGGCGCTGCTTTCAGCTTTCTTTAATAAAATTTCAATTCGGGTTTCAATATCTGGCGGTTCTACCCCGACTGATAAGCCCCAAGAAAAACGTGACACCAAACGTGCATCCAATTCGGTTAATTCTTTTGGATAACGGTCTGAAGTCAAAATAATCTGTTTAGATTCATCCAATAAAGCGTTAAAGGTATAGAAAAACTCCACCAAACTGGCTTCTTTACCTGCCAATAAGTGAATGTCATCCACCAATAACAAATCTAAAGAGCGGCAGTTTTTCTTAAATTCTTCAACCTTACCCTGCTGCAAAGAGCTGACAAAATCCTGCACAAAACTTTCTGCAGTCATGTACATCACCCGTGCATTCGGTTTGGCTTGCAACAAAGCATTGCCCACCGCTTGCATCAAGTGAGTTTTACCCAAACCTGTTGGGCCATACAAAAATAATGGGTTGTGCTGTGAAGCCCCCAATTGGGTCAATACCTTGCGACAGGTTTCCGCAGCCATTTGGTTAGAACGACCTTCCACAAATAAGGAAAAGGTAAATAACGGATTGAGTTGGCGTTTACGGCTTTTTGCAGAACTTTCTTCTTTTTCACGTTTAGGCTTGGCCACAGGCGCAGGGCTAGATTCCAGCGCAGCAGTAGTGGTAGCAGGTTGTTCACTGGCCGATAAAATTGCACCTGGACGCGAATCGACTAAAATTTCGACCTTACGCACGCGTCCCTCAGACAACTGCTCTGCCAAAATAGTAATCAATTCCAGATGATGTTCTTGAATGTAACGCGTCCAATAAGGATTAGGCGCATAAAGTTTTAATGTATCTTCAACTTCTTCTGCCACCAATGGGCGAATCCACATTGTAAAGACATTTCCAGAGAGCTCTTGTCGCAAGCGATTTAAGCAGTCCGTCCAAAGCATGTGAAACCCCTATCTAATCCATTTTTAAATTTAAAACTTCTCTCGACCGCCTGAGCGGGTCGCCATTCTAACCAAGTTATCCACATCTGTCATGACAAAATCAGCAAAATTGCTCAAAAAAGGAATCATTAAACCTGAATTTAAATTTGAAACGTGGTGTGGATAAGTTTATCCGCAAGGTGTGGATAAAATATAGCACAAAGTTATCCACATAGTATTAAAATCATAGAAACACAGATATCCACAATTCAAAATTTTGTTTTATAAAAGGAAAAGTGGGTTTTCAACAGAAAAATGCGTCCCTAATAGTAATAAATTTAAATTTATAAATTTGAATTTATTTATAAGAAACGTTGCAACTGTGGATAATTCAATCTGAGTTTAAATTTAAACTCAAAACCGAAAATTTTAAAATTAAACAGAATAAGCTTGTGGATAATTATGTGAATAATACTGTTAATAACTTATTAGTCAAGCATAAACAATTACTTATCTTGTGTATACTTTAATTTGTATGATCAACCAGTCAATTGAGCGAAAACTTGTTAAAAAGAAAAATTTAGGCTTATTTTGCAAGAAACCGTGTTTTTCATTGACAGCTCAAGCAATGAGCACTAAAATCGCGGACCTTTATAGAAAGATCATTTTTGGAGTTTCGATATGAAACGTACATTTCAACCATCTGAATTAAAGCGTAAGCGCGTTCATGGTTTCCGTGCTCGTATGGCTACTAAAGCTGGTCGTCAAGTATTGGCTCGCCGTCGTGCAAAAGGTCGTCACAGCTTAACTGTTTAATACAGTCACGCTGAACCGACTCTTGGGTGTTATGACAACACTTTATGGCTTCAGCACAGAGTTGAGATTACGCTGTGCTGCCGATTATAAAGGTGTGTTTGATGGTGCGCTTTTTAAAGTGCATCAACCCCATTTCTTATTTCTTGCAAAACATTCCGAACTGCCGAATAGCCGTTTGGGTCTTGTCGTTGCAAAAAAGAAAGTGCGTCGTGCACACGAACGAAATCGAGTAAAACGACTTGCTCGCGAAAGTTTTCGCTTACACCAACAGCAATTAAATGACTTAGATATTGTGGTAATGCCCAAAGTTGGGGTAGATACGGTATCTAATGCGGAATTGCATCAGCAATTACAATTTGCTTGGCAGAAGTTACAACGTCTCGCCAAAAAGCATTCAAAAATAGCTCCCTCCCCACAAAAGTAGAGATGGCCAATGGTACTTTTACTGCATTGGTTGATACGTTTCTATCAGATCGCGATTAGTCCTTTATTGGGACCACGCTGTCGCTATATTCCAACATGTTCTCAATATTCTTTGGAAGCAGTCCATACGCATGGTGCTGTACGTGGTGTGTGGCTGGCTACAAAACGTATTTGTCGTTGTCATCCGTGGGGTGGTTCGGGCTATGATCCGGTGCCGCCAAAAGTCATTCGTTTTATTTCATTTCAGCAAATAGATTCTCAAACGCATCACATTACTGTACCCTTTCGTGATCGTTTATTGAACCAAAATCACTCTAACCACTTGGGGTAATAGATATGCAACAATGGGCCAGGTTTGCAATTCTCGGGGCCATGTTTGTCGTCGCATATTTGCTCATTTTGGCGTGGCAAAAAGATTATGGAAATGCTGAAACAGCACCGCAGCAAAAAACTGCCGTTGTTTCACATGAAGTGTCTGCAGATTTGCCGAATGCCCAAACGGCTACAGCAGCTTCTGATGTACCGCAAGCAAATATTCCTGCACAGCAAACAACCGATGCCACAGCACCTGTAAGTCAGCAGCTTATTTCAGTACAAACTGACCTTTATCATCTTTGGATCAATCCGAAAGGTGGTGATATTGTTCGTGTTGAATTACTCAATCATGACAAAAATAAAGACAGTGACGATCCTTTCGTCATGCTGGAAAGCGATGCTAAGCGCACCTATGTCGCGCAATCTGGGTTAATCGGGCTGAATGGTCCAGACAGTAGCCGTAATGGCCGCCCAAGCTATGAAATTGAAAAATCGACTTATAGCTTAGCCGATGCCAAAGAAAGCAAAAATAAAGCGGGTGAAACAGTTAAAACTTTAACTGTCCCAATGGTATATAAAACTGCCGATGGTGTAGAAATCATTAAAACCTTTAGTTTTACTGAAGGTGAATATCCTGTGCTGGTGAATCACAAAGTGATTAACCGCAGCAGCCAAAACTGGCAAGGTCAGATGTTTGGTCAGTTGAAACGTGATAATTCAGATGATCCAGGCAAGTCAGATCAAGGTATTTTTACCTTGGGTACTTTCCTTGGCGGCGCATGGGGAACACCTGAAGAACACTACAACAAGTTGAAATTTGACAATTTTAATGACGAAAAATTGAATGTCGATGCAACAGGTGGTTGGGTGGCCGTGGTTCAGCACTATTTCGTGAGTGCATGGGTTCCGGGGCAGTTAAAATTGACGCAGGCCGATGGTCAACCGTATGCAGCGAAGTTGGAATCACGTAAATCTAGCGATGAAATGAACATCATTGGTTTTACCTCGCCAACCATTAATGTCCCTGCAGGTACGGTGGCAGAAGTTGATGCGACCTTCTACTCTGGTCCAAAAATTCAGTCTGAATTGAAAGATTTGGCGACAGGTTTGAACCAAACTGTGGATTATGGCTGGTTATGGCCAATTGCAAAATTATTGTTTATTGGTTTGCAATTCTTCCATGGTTTAGTGGGCAACTGGGGTTGGTCAATCATCTTATTAACCGTTCTTGTCAAACTGATTCTTTGGCCGTTATCGTCTAAGAGCTATCGTTCTATGGCGAAAATGCGTGTGATTGCACCAGAAATGCAGCGCATGAAAGAAGAATTTGGCGAAGACCGTATGCGTTTCTCGCAAGAAATGATGGCACTTTATAAACGTGAACAAGTGAATCCACTGTCAGGTTGTTTGCCATTGTTACTACAAATGCCAATTTTCCTTGCCTTGTACTGGGTATTGATGGAATCGGTAGAGTTACGCCATGCACCGTGGTTAGGTTGGATTCAAGACTTATCGGCAATGGACCCTTGGTTTATCTTGCCATTGTTGATGGGTGTGACCATGTATGTTCAACAAATGTTGAACCCACAGCCAACAGATCCAATGCAGGCAAAAATCTTCCGCATTATGCCTGTGGTATTTACCGTATTCTTATTGTTCTTCCCTGCAGGTCTAGTTCTGTACTGGATTGTCAACAACTTGATTACGATTTTGCAGCAAAGCTTGATCAACAAAAGTGTTGAAAAAGACCGCGCTAAACGAGAAGAGGCAACTCCAGTCAATTAAGTATGGCTGAGCTGCTGAATAAATCCGCTTAAGATGGTAATCTTAGGCGGATTTTTCTTTGCATATATTTTGAAAGTTTTAGGTGAATTTTATGTATAACCACAGCACCATTGCCGCAATCGCGACTCCACCTGGCCGTGGTGGTGTGGGGGTGATTCGCCTGTCGGGATCCAAAGCCTATGCGATTGCCGCAGCCTTGACCCAAAAAGACTTACCCAAAGCACGTTACGCAGGTTTTCGCCAGTTTTACGATGCAGCCAATGAAGTCATGGATGAAGGTTTGGTGATTTGTTTCCCAAATCCTCATTCATTTACTGGCGAAGATGTGGTGGAACTACAAGGGCATGGTGGCCCAGTGATTCAAAATGCTTTATTGGCACGTTTACTGGAACTCGGTGCAACGGCTGCCAAAGCGGGTGAATTTTCGATGCGCGCCTTTGAAAATGGCAAGCTGGATTTGGTACAGGCCGAAGCCATTGCCGATTTAATTGATGCCACTTCACAAGCCGCTGCGCGTTCTGCAGTGCGTTCCCTTCAAGGGGCTTTTTCCACCAAAGTGAATACCGTGCTGGAACAGTTAATTCACTTACGTCTGCATGTTGAAGCTGCTATTGATTTTCCTGAAGAAGAAATTGACTTTTTGGCCGATGGGAAAATCCTTAATTTGCTGGATGAAGTGGCTGCTTCGGTGACTGCTGTGCAACAATCTGCGCGTCAGGGACAATTGTTGCGTGAAGGTTTGCAGGTGGTGATTGCGGGCAAACCGAATGCAGGTAAATCTTCCTTACTCAATGCCTTGGCGGGTATTGAACGTGCGATTGTGACCGATATTGCAGGGACTACTCGTGACGTATTGCATGAAAAAATTACCCTGAATGGCTTACCAATTACCCTGACTGATACTGCAGGCTTGCGTGAAACAGGGGATATTGTGGAACAGGAAGGGATTCGCCGTGCGATTAAAGAAATTGAACAGGCAGATTTATTGTTATTGGTCTATGACTTGAGCCAAAACGAAGATCCGTTGCAATTGGCACAGCATTATTTTGCGGAACATATTGAACCGAAGCGTTTGATGTTGATTGGCAATAAATGTGATTTAACTGGTGTACAAGCTGCAATTTCAGATTTTAAAGGGTTTAGACATATTACTGTGTCGGCCAAACAAGAAACAGGTGTTCAATCGCTCATAGAGGCGATTACAGCGCATGCAGGCTTTCAGCCTGAAGAAGATACCTTTATTGCACGTACCCGTCATTTAGACGCAATGAAGCGCACGCAGCAGTATTTGGCTGAAGCACGTGAGCAGTTGGTGGTCTATCATGCGGGGGAATTAGTGGCTGAGTCGTTACGTCTTGCGCAGAATGCTTTGGGTGAGATTACAGGTGATTTTTCTGCAGATGATTTGTTGGGTAAGATTTTTGGATCGTTTTGTATCGGGAAATGATTTTTAGCGATTACTTCCTGATTTGATATGAAAATAGCATTAAGTTTTAGTGGCTTAGTGCTTTTTTATTATCCTATTTTAGGTTGGTCAGCTGATAAAAATCAGCCTATTTGATAATGTTTAGTGTCTCTTTTGTTACAAACCCGATTTAACCCATGTCATGTTTAAACGTTTCAATTTATCTTTATGAAAACCCATCAATAATCACGTAAGTCTTTTTAAACCGCAGCATTTAAAGCTATGATGAGAAAATAATCAAAAATTGGCGCTCAATTCAATCCTAAATGCACGAGATGAAATCTCTGATGGATGTATTTGGATGTTTGAACTGGCTTTTTTACGTGAAATACTCATTTCTTCGGTTCATTTTTTGCAATTGTCACTCGAAGCCATTTCTGTGATTTGTGTGGTGATTGGTCTAGTTAAAACTTTATGGGTGCTGGTTCAATTAAAATCGGGGCGTACTGCACGTTATTGTTTTGGGGATTGGCTTGCGACGGCGCTTGAATTTCAGTTGGCTGTAGATATTTTAGCCACCACGGTAGATCCAGATTTAGATAGCCTAATTAAACTGGCGATCATTGCAGTGATTCGAACCTTTTTAAATTACTTCCTAACTAAAGAATTAGAGCATCAAACCATCAATGAAAAATAATGGCTATTGAGTTTGAGATCAAAATAGAAGACATAGTCCCATTCATCTACAAGGTTTGAATATTTGAATAAACTCAGCTGATCCAAACCTTGTCCTGATTTTAGTTTGTCGTTTAGATGAAACTTCATCCTAAAACAGGTTTGTTCTGCAACTGGCGATACCAAATAATGATGTAGCCACACAGTAAGCAGATGGCTGCACAAAAGCTAAGTACGGCGGTGGTTAAACCGAAATGATCGGCCAGATAACCGACTGCAATAATTGGCAGAATCGTGCCTAAATAGCCCACAAATAAATAGGTCGACATCACTGCAGCACGATTCTGCAGATTGGTCATGGCATGAATTAAACCAAAAGCGCCAATCAATGCCAACCCGTGTCCTATGCCTAGCAGCACATCACTCACAAAAAATAGAAAACTCCAGTGTAAATACATGCATAAACCGAGTACCAATAAACTCAATAACAGCAAATACAGCCCATAATTTAGACATTTTTGTGCAGGAATGGCTTTAGAAAAATACTGCACCAGCGCTGAAATCAGCAAAATACAGGTGATGGCCAAACCACTGACCAAAGGCCCGTGCCACGGAATAATCACTTGCACAAAAGAGGGAGAGAGCGAAGCAAATAAACTAAAGGCAGCAAAGGCACAGAATGCGGTTAAACCTGTAATATAAAATTCTGCATGAAAGCGTGGTTCTGGGCGTTCTAATTTTGGGGCAATCGAGAAGGCTTGTGGCGTAAATTCAGGCGGTGCTAAACGTAACAATCCAATAAAACACAGTACTGCACCCAAAATGACAGGAATATATGGACTAAACAAAGGCGCTGCTGAAAATTGTGCCACACCACCACCGAGCAAAGGACCTAAGCCAAACCCGACTGCGGTAATGACTGAACTGAGCTGTGGCGCATGTGCTTTATGTGATTCGGGGATACTCCACATTAAGCCAATTAACGCCGATGTAGTCATAAGACCTGAAGCAATTCCAATCACAAAACGCCCCAAAGCAAGCCAAAGTGCATTGGTGGCAAACATAGACAGAATCAGTCCGAGGGTGATGATCACTAAACCCAATTCTAAGGTTTTTAAGAAGCCGATACTGTTGCTGGTACGCCCTAAAAAGAGCAAGGTAGCCAAACAACCGAGCATATACGCCACAAAAATAAAGGTGATATGGCTGGGTAAAAGCTGCCACAATTCCTGATAAATTGGATACAGCGGGCTTGCAAGTGCCGTGCCCATGGTGCCAATAATCAGGGCGAGGCTGATCATCACGAAAGGATGCCAAGATTGAGATTGAGTCATAAAAAACTCGATTGATGGCTAAACTGTTGAGTTTAGTCTCATATAGTGAGAAATGTCACTCAGTGTAAAGACAAGCCTTGAATCTGGTCAAGCCTATTTGTGTTTAAGCATAGCGTTTCAGCAATTTCATAAACTCTTCCAGTTCATGTTCATCAATCGCGCATTGATCACCAATCACATGATGGCGTAAATGCGATTCGATTAACTCATTCATCAAACCATTGACCGCACCTTTAATGGCTGCGACTTGTTGTAAAACTTCAATACAGCCATGATCAGGATTGTGAAGTGCTTGTTCTACTGCCCCAATTTGTCCTTGTAGGCGTTTGACGCGATTTAAAATTTTCTTATCTGTATGTAAATGACCCAACACATCACCTCAATTTTTATATACTCTATGGGAGTATATTTAACAATGATTTCCCATTATGCGTCAGCAACACTCTCATCGTATCCATCCACATCAATTCGATCAAGGCAATCCGCTGGCGCAGAAAAAAATATTATATGCGGCTTTGCTGACGGCTGTCATGATGTTCTTGGAAATCTTGGGTGGTTGGATTTTTCATTCCATGGCTTTGCTAGCGGATGGCTGGCACATGAGCTCACACATGCTGGCGCTAGGCTTGGCTTATTTTGCCTATCGGGCAGCACGTCATTATGCAGCAGATACACGGTTTAGTTTTGGTACATGGAAAATTGAAATTTTAGCTGGCTATAGCAGCGCCATTTTATTGTTGGTGGTGGCTGCATTTATGGCAATTCACTCTATCGAGCGTTTATTTTTTCCTGTCGATATTCAGTATAACCAAGCCATCCCAATTGCAATTTTAGGGTTATTGGTCAATTTGATTTGTGCATGGTTATTACATGAAGATGATCACCATCACCATCACCATCACCATCACCATCACCATCATGAGCATACGCATGATAGCCATGACCTAAATCAAAAAGCCGCCTTTATGCATGTGGTGGCAGATGCGGTGACTTCAATTTTTGCGATTATTGCTTTAATTGCGGGTAAATATTGGGGCTGGGATTTTCTAGATGCACTGTTAGGTATTGTTGGTTCAATTTTAGTGGCGCGTTGGGCGATAGGTTTGATGCAGGAAACAGGGAAAACATTGCTGGATGCAGAAATGGATCATCCTGTGGTGGATGAAATTCGTGAAGTGATTGCAGAGTTACCAGTCAGTGTGATGATTACAGACTTGCATGTTTGGAAAGTCGGACAGGGTAAATTTTCCTGTATTTTGGCATTGGAAACCGCACACGATTTAGACGCAGATCAAGTCCGCACCGCCCTCGCCATTCATGAAGAAATTGTGCATATTTCAGTAGAAATTAATCCGCCATCAGGCTTGAATGTTCCACGTGAAACCTAAAGCGTTGCATAGCAAAAACGAGTTGTAGCAATTGCGTAATTCTGGCTTAAAAATACTGAATTCTGTGCAGCTTTCAGCTTAGAATCAGGCTAAATTTACTTTATTTAGATGAAACACATGATTAAACAATTGAGTTTAGCTGCCTTAATGGGATTATGCAGCGCCGTGAGCATGGCCGATGTTGCAACGGTTAGTAAAAATGTCAAACAACAGCATCCGCAACTGAAATTAGACAATATTCAAGCCACAGAAATGAAAGGTATTTACAGTGCCTCTATGGGTGGTCAAGTGGTGTATTTGAATGAAGATGCACAACATATTTTGGCGGGTTCAATGATTCGTTTAAAGGATCAGCATAACTTAACCAAAGATTTATTGATCCAACAAAACAGTGTCGATTGGAAAAAGTTACCGTTACAAGATGCAATCAAAAGTGTGCGAGGTACGGGAAAACGTCAGATTGCGATCTTTTCTGACCCAAATTGCCCATATTGTAAACAGCTTGAGGCTGAACTGAAAAAGCTGGACAACATTACAATCTATACCTTTATTTTGCCGTTAAAAGCGCAATCTGTTGCGCCATCTAAACAGGTGTATTGTGAGAAAAACCCTGCTCTTGCTTGGGAAAACCTGATCACAAAAGCACAATTGCCTACAAGTCAAAGCAGTTGTGCCAACCCTGTGGAGCGCAACATTGTTTTAGCGCATCGTTTAGGTGTAAACGGTACGCCTGCGATTATTTTCTCGAATGGCTTTAAAGTTATGGGAGCATATCCTGCGGCACAAATTGAACAGATTTTTAAAGAATTTGGTCTTTAAGAACGGCTAATTTTTTATCTGATATTGGCAACTAAAATTGTGTAGTGTGTATCGGAGCAAACCTGAAATTTGTGATTGCGAAGTAGATATAAAAAAACCGCCTCAATTTTTAGGCGGTTTTTTTATTGAGAGAGAAGATGTTTGACTGAAAAATTACAGTCGTTAATACAGGATTTAAGCACGCGATTTTTTCATGAACGTATTATAAAAGAATAGAATAATCAGCGCACCAATGATGGAGGCAATAAAGCCTGCGGCAGAACCATCACCGTACAATCCCATCATACGCCCTGCATAGGTTGCCAATAAAGACCCTGCAATCCCAAGTAAGGTGGTGACAATAAACCCTGCTTTATCATCTCCAGGATGAATCGCGCGGGCGATTAGACCTGCAATAAAACCCACCACAATTGCGACAATTAATGACCACATGAGCAGCTCCTTGTTATCTTTGTTTATGTTTTACATCATGTTTCAGACTTATCTTTGCCGAAAAATCCCAAGGAAAATAGTCGAATAATGCTACAGCATGTAGTGTTTTTGTCCTGTTAGATAGATGAAATGCAAATTTCAGCCATAAAAAAAAGTAATCTGAAACGATCACTTTTTTAAAGCGAGGCGTATTTGTTTTATAAGCCAATTTCGCCAATAAACGGAATATGACGATATTTTTGGTCATAATCCAAGCCATAACCGACAATAAACTTATCTTCAATTTCAAAGCCCATAAATTTAACTTCAAGCTCAATTTCACGGCGTGATGGCTTGCTAATTAAGGTACACAGCTCAATTGAATTTGGCTCGCGGGTTTGCAAAATTTCCATCACTTTATTTAGGGTGTTGCCCGAGTCGATAATATCTTCAACTACCAAAACATCTTTACCGCGAATTTCACCATCTAAATCTTTTAAAATTTTCACATCACGCGATGACACAGTACCTCCGCCGTAGCTGGATACAGTCATAAAATCCAGTTCATGCGGCTTTTGAATGGTGCGGCATAAATCTGCCATGAACAATACAGAACCACGTAATAAGCCAATTAAAACCAACTCTTTGTCGCTATTGGCATAGTGAGCATTAATTTTTTGACCAAGTTCCTGAACTTTTGTTTGGATTTCTTCTGCAGAAATCAAAACCTGCATTTCAACTGTCATGGGTAGATACCTAAAAAGCAAAAATAAAAAAGGTGTTGACCTGCAACACCCCAAAATATGCGCTAATTTTAATATATCTTGCGCGATGTTGCACGTGCTTGCATGGTTAAAATAGCATCATTTTTGTGCTGAGTGAGAATCTGAGCGTAACAACAAAGCACAACCGAGTATCAGCATTGCCCATCCGATGGGTTTTATATACGAGGGTTGCGTAGGTTTAGCCACCTGCTGCTGAGTTTTGATCGGGTTGGTAGTAGGCACGTTGTCCATAAATATAGGTCGCATGAATATTACGGTCATCTGCTAAAGTAATGAGGGCAAATAATGCATCTTCAAGATGTTTGGAACGTTGTTGTCGTAAGCGTTGTAAAGCGGTGGCATTTAAGTCCAGCACCACAAAATCGGCTTCTTTGCCTACCTTAAAATTCCCCAGCTTATCGTCTAAGTCCAAAGCTTTGGCAGCACCTAATGTGGCGTGATACAACGCTTCAAAAGCAGAGAGTTTTGCCCCTTGCAGTTGTTGTACTTTATAGGCTTCATTGAGGATATGCAGTACATTAAACGTGGTGCCTGCGCCAATATCTGTACCTAAACCGACCTTCACCTGTCGCTCCCAAGTTTTATGCAGCGGAAATAAACCGCTGCCCAAAAATAAATTGGAGCTTGGACAAAAGGCAATTGCAGAATCGGTATGATGCAGACATTGCCATTCATGTTCTTCTAAATGCACGCAATGCGCAAAAACCGAACGTGAACCTGTTAAACCATAGTGATGATAAACATCTAAATATCCATTTTGCTCTGGAAATAATTGTTTCACCCACGCAATTTCATTGTGATTTTCACTTAAATGGGTATGTACATAAACATCGGGATATTCGGCTTTGAGTTGCCCTGCCCGCGCCAGTTGCTCAGGGCTAGAAGTCGGTGCAAAACGTGGCGTAATCGCGTAGAGATTACGTCCTTTTCCATGCCATTTTTCAATCAACGCTTTAGAGTCTGTATAGCCTGAGTCTGCACTGTCACACAATGCTTCAGGTGCATGCCGATCCATCAGCACTTTACCTGCAATTAAACGCATTTGATGTTGTGCTGCCGCTTCAAACAACGCATCTACCGATTCAGGATGTACCGTACAAAACACCAAAGCTGTGGTGGTGCCATTTTTCAGTAATTCCTGCACAAAAAATTGTGCAATCTGATCTGCATAGGCTTTATCTGCAAATTGCAGTTCAGTCGGAAAAGTATAAGTATTCAGCCATTCCAGTAATTGTTCACCATACGCGCCAATCATTTCAGTCTGTGGAAAATGAATATGGGTGTCGATGAAGCCAGGCACAATGAGATGGTCAGGATAATGATGGAACTCTGTGTTGGCGTTTAGCTTTGCCTGCCCTTCTTGCCATGAACCAAACCACTGAATTTTGCCTTGTTCGCAAATTAACAAGCCATCGTCTACATAACGGACTTGTTCTGAAATTTGATCGGCTTGGCTGGTACAGTTTTTGAAATCAAGAAAGCGACCACGAATTGCGGTGCGTTGTACAGGAGATGGCATAAAACAACCTACATTTTTCATTTTTCAAGAGATTGTACCTTAAATGTAGCTTGCAGCAGTACGATAAAATTTATCGTACGGTAAATTAAAACTTGGTGAAATGAATACAAAAAGCCTTCTCGAAAGAAGGCTTACAACGATGGTGGGGATTATTAAATTTTATAATGTGGTTTCATGGTGTTTTCGACTATGTCGAATTGATAACCACGCAGTGATTGTCAGTACGAGTACAATAAAGCCGAGTGAAATCCAGATAGGCATGTGGAATACATCTAACATCAGCATTTTAAAGCCAATAAATAGCAGAATTAAACCCAGCCCATACGGCAAATAATGCATTTTAGTGGCTGCTCCTGAGAGCAAGAAAAACATGGCACGTAAGCCCAAAATAGCCATAAGATTTGCGGTGAGTACAATAAAGGGATCGGTGGTCACGGCAAAAATTGCAGGGATAGAATCCACGGCAAAAATAACGTCAGATGCTTCGACCAAAATTAAAACTAAAAATAATGGCGTTGCCCAAAGTACACCATTTTGGCGCACAAAAAACTGATCTTTTTCCAGTGTTGGGGTAATACGCATGTGTTTGCGTAGCCATTTCAACAACGCCATATCTTCAATATTGCTGGCTTCTTGCTCTGGACCTTTTAAGAATTTAAAGCCTGTGTAGACCAAAAATGCGCCAAAAATATACAAAATCCAGGAGAATTCTTGTACAAACCAAGCTCCAATAAAAATAAAAATGGTTCTGAGAATAATTGCGCCCAGTACGCCGTAGAGTAAAATTTTACGCTGTAAGCCCGGTGGGATGGCGAATGCGGCGAAGATCATCAACCAAACGAATACATTATCAATCGCCAGTGATTTTTCCAGCAAATAACCCGCAAAGTATTCCATGACTTTGGTGTTGGCGACTTCTAGCCCAACGCTGTGTTTAAGATACAGCCATAAACCGCCACCAAATAAAGCTGCCACACTGACCCAGGCGATACTCCAATACGCAGCGGTTTTGACTTTGACCGATTCGCCTGCTTTTTGTTTAAAGCCTAAGAAGTCAATGGCGAGCATGACTGCAACAATTGCAAAAAAGACCAGATATAGCCATAAATTGCCGATGGATTCCATACAATCTCCACATCCAACAACTGGCCACAAAAAAACCTTGACCTGTTGTCAGATGATTTCAAACATCTGTAACAACATGATCAAGGTCTTGCCTACATAGAGCGGACTTGTATCAACAAGTATGTGCACTATGCTCAGCGTCCGACTTTTTGCAAAGTGTAATGACGAAACGCTGACACGTTAAAGTTATATTTTAACGCTTGGAGGAGGCTACTCCCCTTGTTCAACATAATTTGGGATTAGGACGCTGCCTAAATCTGCGTAAAGAATTACATAATTTTAAGTGTTGTGCAATTTATTCTGTATGGTAAATCACTTTAATTTGTACAAATTCAGCACAATATTTCGTAAAGAGTGTGGCAAATTGAAAAAATAGATTTAGTTTGATAGGTGGACTTATGCAAATTCAACATCAAGAAACCCAACGCGGTGGCGAGTTTTTTATTGAACGAGATGGTCGGCATATCGCTGAAATTACTTATCAATATCAAGATGATCACACTATTTTAGCAGATCACACTTGGGTCGATCTGACATTACGAGGTCAAGGGGTTGCCCGTCAGCTATTAGATATTTTGGTCGCCTTTGCACGTGAAAAGCAGCTAAAAATTGTACCCGTGTGCTCTTATATTGAGACGGCTTTTGAAACAGATACACAATATGCTGATGTCGTGGCTTAAAAGTCTTTCTACGTTGAAATAATCTAATGTGTTGGTATTAAAACAGCATGCAGACTTCGTCTGTCGTGCAGTCTAAAATTTTCTTGAAAATATTATAAAAGCCCAAAAAAGCCAATCCACAGCGCGTAGATTGGCTTTTTTGTAACATAGTTAAGCCAAGATTATTCGTAATTAATCATCACTTTCATGGCATTTTCATCTGAAGCATGTTTAAACACATCATAGGCTTTTTCAAATTCAGAGAATTTAAAATGGTGCGTTGCCAGTTTTTCTAAAGGTAATTTGCCTGAACAGCAGGTTTTTAACAGCATACCTGTCGTATTGGTATTCACCAAACCCGTAGTGATGGTCAGGTTTTTAATCCAGAGTTTGTTTAACTCAAAATTTACCGACTTACCATGTACGCCCACATTGGCAATATGTCCGCCCTCTTTCACGACATTTTGGCAAATATCCCAAGTGGCTTCGACACCTACAGCTTCCATGGCACAGTCTACCCCGCGACCACCTGTAATCTCTAAAATACGTTGTACCGCATCTTCTTTGGCAGAGTTAATGGTATGGGTTGCACCCAACTCTTTTGCCATCGCCAAGCGGTTATCGTCCATATCGACTGCGATAATTTGTGCAGGAGAATAGAACTGTGCGGTAAGCAGACAACCCATGCCAATTGGACCTGTACCCACAATGGCAATGGTATCACCAGGTTTAACATTGCCGTATTGCACACCAATTTCATGTGAAGTTGGCAATACATCAGACAAGAAAACCGCAACTTCTTCATTTAAACCTTCAGGCAGCAAATATAAAGAAGTGTCTGCAAATGGAGTACGGACATATTCAGCATGAGTACCATCAATCATATATCCCATGATCCAACCGCCTTCATTTTGGCAGTGTGCATAGAGTTGTTTTTGACAGTTTTCACAAGTACCACAACGGCTGACACAAGAAATAATGACCTTGTCGCCTTTTTTGAAATTTTTGACTGCCGAACCGACTTCTTCAACAATCCCGATACCTTCGTGACCTAAAATACGGCCATCAAATAGCCCTGTCTTGGCAACTGCAGTGTCTTGAATTTCTGGGTTTTTACCTTTCCAAATACCTAAGTCAGTACCGCAAATTGTAGTTTTGGTGAGACGAATCACGGCATCTGTTGGTTGTAAAATTTCTGGACGTGGGCGTTCTTCAAAACGAATATCATTGGCGCCGTGGTAGACCATGGCTTTCATTGTTTTTGACATTGTGACCATCCTTCTTAGTAATAATGATGAAAGACATCCAGCAGCCAACCTGTAGCAACCGTCATGCTCGCAGGATGTAATCTTTTTAAAGTAACAGGTCAAGATGACAAGTTCATGAGCAGTATTGTTGCTTTTAATAATTATAATATATAAGTTTATAAATAATATAAAAATCCCCTATTTTTTGCCAAAAACAGGGGATTTTTTTTGAAAGAGTTTTAAATCAGTTTAAGCGATTTTAAGCCGTGTGTTGCAACGCTTGAATGAGTTTTTGATGTAAACCACCAAATCCACCATTTGACATAATCACCACTGCATCGCCCTCACCTGCTTGGCTCACGATTTTTTGAATAATTTCATCCAAAGTATTGGCCACCACTGCATGATTGCGAGCAGCCGCAACCACAGGCTGTAAATCCCAGTCTAAACCTTCAGGTTGATACCAAATCACAGCATCCGCCAAACGTGCTGAATCTGCCAAGCCCTCTTTATGACTGCCCATGCGCATGGTGTTGGAACGTGGTTCAATAATCGCCCAAAGCTTACGTTCACCCAAACGCTTACGTGCGCCGTCCAGTGTGGTTTCAATTGCGGTTGGATGGTGGGCAAAGTCATCATAGACTTCAATGCCGCGTATGGTGCCTAATAACTCCATACGGCGTTTCACCCCACCAAAATTGGACAGCGCTGCACATGCGGTTTCAATTGCAACCCCAACATGCTCTGCTGCGGCGATGGTTGCCAAGGCATTGGCGACACTGTGTTGCCCTGTCATATTCCAGCGCACTTCACCTTGTAGCACACCATTTTTCAGAACTTTAAAATGTGAACCATCTGCTGCAAGTTGTTCTGCATACAGTTCCGCTTGTGGATCTGCATTGAGCGAAGTACGTAGCACAGGTGTCCAGCAACCCATTTCTAACACTTCATCAATATGGGTTTCTGTAATTGGGGCAATAATGCGCCCTTCACTTGGGATGGTACGCACCAAATGATGGAATTGTTTTTGAATTGCGGCCAAATCATCAAAAATATCGGCATGGTCAAATTCAAGGTTATTTAAAATGGCGGTTTTAGGATGGTAATGTACGAACTTGGAGCGTTTATCAAAAAACGCAGAGTCGTATTCATCGGCTTCGACACAGAAATACTTGCCTGCACCCAAACGTGCACTTTCACTAAAGCCTAAAGGAACGCCGCCAATTAAAAAGCCCGGTTCTAAGCCTGCCTGATCCAATACCCACGCCAACATGGTGGTGGTGGTGGTTTTGCCGTGCGTGCCTGCAACGCCCAGTACGTGTTTGCCTTGCAAGACATGATCGGCCAAAAATTGCGGGCCAGAAATATACGGTAAACCTGCATTCAGCATGTATTCAACCGCATCAATCCCACGTTTCATGGCATTGCCCACAATCACTAAATCTGGATGCGGTTGTAAATGGCTGCGGTCATAACCTTGCATTAAGGTAATGCCTGCATTTTCCAGTTGAGTCGACATCGGTGGATAGACGTTTTGGTCTGAACCTGTGACGGTATGTCCTAAATCGCGGGCCAAAAGTGCCAATGAGCCCATAAATGTGCCACAAATACCCAAAATATGCAGATGCATTCCGCCTTACTCCACTGCTTTTATAGACACATCACGTATTTTTGTGCTGTTGTCGTGATTAACTTGATTTGAAGCAACGATAGCAAGGGTTTTGGCGAAAAGATAGTGATTCTTGTATCTCATTTCAGGGATTTTTCAGCGCTGAATCTGCGCCAAACGATGTAAAAAATTGCTGCTCTTGCATTTTTCATGGCAAATAGCTCGTAAAATAAAACTGAATTTTTAAGATAGTACGACACAATGTCTTCAGCATTTTTACTTTTGGTGGTTGCAAACTGTTTTATGACCTTGGCGTGGTATGGTCATCTCAAGTTTTTACCACATGATGCGCCGCTGTGGCAGGCTATTTTATTCAGTTGGGTGATCGCCCTGTTTGAATACAGTTTGATGATTCCTGCTACCCGTTTGCTGGCGCAGCATGGCTGGGCGGTAGGTCAAATGAAAATTACCCAAGAAGTTGTGACTTTATTGGTGTTTGTCCCGTTTATGATTTTTTTGTTTAAGCAACCTTTTAAACTGGATTATTTATGGGCAGCTTTATGTTTATGTGGCTGCGTATATTTTGTGTTTCGAGCATCTTAAAATGGTGCTTTTGCATGGCTTAAACAGCTCGCGTAGCTGCAATGGTGTGAGCCTGTGGTTAATTATTAGAAAATAACCAGATAAAAATAATCAAAAAAGTCGGTTGAGTCGCCGTGTTCAATTTTAACAAGTCGAAAAATCAGTCTATAATGTGGAGTTCTTATTCAAGCTTGGCTTTCTCGCCTGAATTTCTCTTTCCTTAGTTTCGTTTCTGGAATATTTGTAATGAACGCGGCCGCTGCACAAGACGCTCCTCTCGTTGGAATTATCATGGGTTCTCAATCGGATTGGGCAACTCTCGAACACACTGCCAATATGCTGAAGCAGCTTGGTGTCCCATTTGAAGCGGAAGTCGTTTCTGCACACCGTACCCCAGATCGCTTATTTGAATATGCTGAACAAGCGCGTGATCGTGGCATTCAGGTGATTATTGCAGGCGCTGGTGGTGCCGCACACTTACCAGGTATGTGTGCAGCTAAAACTGATTTACCTGTTTTGGGTGTGCCAGTGAAATCTTCAATTTTAAATGGTGTCGATTCATTACTTTCAATTGTGCAAATGCCTGCAGGTATTGCCGTAGGTACATTGGCGATTGGTCCTGCGGGAGCAACCAATGCGGCAATTATGGCAGCCCAAATTTTAGGTTTAACCCGTCCAGAAATTGCACAAAATGTTGTCAATTTCCGTGCCGCGCAAACTGAGAAAGTTTCAAGCAACAATATTCCAGGTCAGGCTTAAGCGGGACAATTACTATGGATAAGACCATCGGTATTTTTGGTGGCGGTCAATTGGGTCGCATGATGGCACAAGCGGCTTTACCCTTAAATATTCAATGTACCTTTTTTGAAGCCAGTCCAGATTGCCCAGCGGCAACCTTGGGTCAGGTTTTTGCCAGCAAAAGCGAAAATAGCCTACAAGATTTTATACACAGTGCCGATGTATTCAGCCTTGAGTTTGAAAATACTCCGTTGGCTGATGTTGATGTATTGATTAAGCACAAAGAATTGCATCCACCACGTCAGGCTTTGGCAATTGCCCAAAACCGCTTGCTGGAAAAAGGCTTATTTGATGAATTGGCGATTCCTGTTGCGCCGTATAAAGCGGTCAACTCGCTGGAAAGTTTACAGGCTGCTGTAGCTGAACTTGGTCTGCCAATTGTGCTAAAAACCGCAACAGGCGGCTATGATGGCAAAGGTCAGTTTGTCTTGCGCAGTGCAGATCAGATTGAACAAGCATGGGCAGAACTTGGCCCTGCAGGCAGCTTGATTGCAGAAAGTTTTGTTACTTTTTCACGTGAAGTATCTATTATTGCGGTGCGTGGTCAAAATGGTGAAGTAAAAACTTGGCCATTGGCAGAAAACCATCATCACAACGGTATTTTGTCGCATTCGATTGTCCCTGCACCAAACAGCGCTAACTTGCAGCCTGCGGCACAAGACTATATCACTCGCCTGCTCAATCACTTGAATTATGTAGGTGTGTTGACGTTAGAGCTATTTGTCACTGACAAGGGCTTGTATGCCAACGAGATGGCACCTCGTGTGCATAACTCAGGTCACTGGTCAATTGAAGGCGCGGTGTGTTCGCAGTTTGAGAACCATATTCGTGCTGTAGCAGGTTTACCGTTAGGCTCAACTGAAGTGGTACGTCCAACGGTGATGGTCAATATTATTGGTCAGCATCCCAAAACTGAAGATGTGTTGGCATTGAATGGCGCACATTTGCATTTGTACAATAAAACTGAGCGTGAAGGTCGTAAAATTGGGCATATTACTTTAATGCCGAATGATGCTGCTGAGTTGACAGATTTATGCCGCCAATTGGCAAAAATTTTGCCAAATCCATTGGCGCTCAGTGCTGATATGAGCTTGTAAATTTAAAAATGACGCCAAAGCGCTCATCACGATGAGCGCTTTTTTATGCTCTCACATTTTTTATTCTGCCCATTTTTAAGGTGTTCTACCGTTAATCTGTCTAGGATTGACGCTGTAATTTTAGGTTGATTAAGATAGATCAGGCTGAATAAGCAACCATCACCGTAGCAAAGCAATACTTAAAATAAAAATGCGCACAAGTCTGATGGGAAACAGATGATAATTATGAATTAAAACTTTAAATTCAAATAGCGCGTTTTAAATTTAAAGCGATGCTTCAACTTTGAATTTAAATATCAGAAATGAATTTAAAGATAGATCTGCAGTTTTGAATTTAAATAAAGTAGCGGCTCTTTTGATCTTTAAATTTAAAAAGCTACTTTTAAATTCAAAGTAATACATCGTAAATATGCAGTGAATGTCGTGTTTTGTGGATAACTTGGGTTGGTTTAATTTGAATTTAAACTTTTAAATTTAAAAGTCTTATCATGTGTTGTGATTTTGAATTTAAAAATGTGAGATGCCGTGCTTGTGGATAAGTGTTTTAAATTTAAAACGAGAAAATGAATTTAAAACTGTGTAAATGAATTTAAAGTTACAGATTTTCATCTGATCTCTGTGGCTGAAGGTGTTATGGTAAAGCCAAGATTTAAATTCAAAACACATCAAAGGGTATTATGCATCGTTTCGCTGTGATTTTTGCGACAGCTGCAATGGCAGCTACTCAGGTTCAGGCAGAACTGATTATCAATGGAAAATCTGTCACCGTAACACCAACGGTCAGTACATCTGCAAATTTTCAACCACAAAACCATTTTCAAAGTTGTTTGGCCAATTTACGCAGCCAAGCCATTGCCAAAGGGGTGAGTGGCAGCAGTTATGATCGCTATACTCAAAATCTCAGTCCAGATTATTCAGTCATTGAGCGTTTAAATTACCAACCTGAATTTTCTACGCCAATCTGGGATTATCTCTCAGGCTTGGTCGATGATGAGCGCGTGCAGGCAGGACAGCAGAAATTGGCACAGCACCGTGATGTGCTCAATCGTGTTGCAGCAGCCTATGGCGTACCTGCAGAAACCGTAGTGGCGGTTTGGGGTGTAGAAAGTAACTTTGGTACGATTTCAGGATCCTATCCATTATTGCAAGCGCTAGGTACCTTGAGCTGTGAAGGACGCCGTCAAAGCTATTTCCGAGGTGAGTTTTTTACCACCATGCGTTTATTGCAACGTGGTGATGTCACTGAATCACAATTAAAAGGCTCATGGGCAGGGGCGTTTGGGCATACTCAGTTTATGCCATCGACCTATGATGAGTTGGCGGTTGATTTTGATGGTGATGGTCGCCGTGACTTAGTATCTAGTATTCCAGATGCTTTGGCTTCCACCGCTAACTTTTTAAAACGTCGCGGCTGGCAAACAGGGCAGCCGTGGGGCTTTGAAGTCAAAGTGCCTGCAGGCATGTCTTTGAGTGGTGAAGGGCGACGCAATAAAAAATCCCTCAGCAGTTGGGTTAATCGTGGGTTGACTCGTGCAGATGGTTCGGCATTAATTCAGGGCAATTTATCGGGCAGTAGTCAGGCAGGCTTGATGGCACCTGCAGGTGCGAATGGCCCTGTATTCTTAGTGTTTAGAAACTTCGATGCCATTTATAGCTATAACGCAGCAGAAAGTTATGCCTTAGCGATTGCGCATTTATCAGATCGTTTAATGGGGCAGTCTGCATTCCGCACCGCTTGGCCAACCGATGATGCAGGTACATCCCGTGCAGAACGCCGTGAAATTCAACGCTTTTTGTTAAGTCGTGGTTATGACATTGGTGAAGTGGATGGTTTAATTGGCGACAAAACCCGTCAAGCGATTCGTCAGGAACAGACTCGACTCGGCTTGGCTGCAACAGGTCGGGCAGGGCAGCAAATTTTAAGAGCGTTTCGTAATGAAGCGGCCAAACAAATGATGCAATAAGTTGTTGCGATTGCATAAAAAAGGTCTGCAAATGTGCAGACCTTTTTAATTTTTGTCTTAAAACAGGGGGTTAAGGTTCAATTTTCACTGCTTCAAGCAAATCAAAAATCACAGTCGTGACATCTTGGCTTAATTCTTTGTTATTAAAAATTTCATAAGCTGAAATGGTGATGTCGGTATCACTTGGCAGCAAACGCTGTTCTTCTTCAATCAGGTGTTCAATTGGTAATAAGGTCTGTCTAACCTCAAGATGCAAAATATCTTTGTATTCAATATTTTCATCTTCAAGTTCAATCACTTGCTCATTAAAATACGGCAATAAAATCGAGTGGAGACAAGGTTGAAGCTCAACAATATCAAAAATTTCGATATCACGGCTTTGTTCAATCGTGCTGATGTGGTCATTTACTTCAATCAGGATATGGTAGTAACTCACATGAATCTCCACAGATCGTTCAGGGTTATACAGAGCCTTCACAATAACATGAAATGAGTAAATTTGCTGCCTTTGCACGTGTAATGGATATGCAACTATCGTACAGGGTGAGGGGAGTTTTGTGTTTTAGTCACTTCAGTTTGCCAGATTGCTCAATGCCGTGCATGGAGTAAATCGAGATCGGCAGGGCGCAGTTGGAAATTCTGCAACTGCTGATCTTTTAGCATTGGATACATTAAGGCATAAGGGTCGTTATGGTGTGCTAAACCCAAAGCATGACCAAATTCATGCGCCAAAGTTAGACGTAAATCATCTTTAGATTGAAACTCATAAATCCGAATGGCCTGACCATCAAAGCTGCCTTTATCAAATAAACGTGGTTGAAAACGTGCATTAAATTGCTGGATGGATACATCAATGTCTTGATTAAGTTGATTGAGGGCATCGACTTGTTGATTGAGCTGGTTAATTTGCTGATTAAATTGCGCTATTTCGTGTTCTAAACTCCACATGTGTTGCTGGATTTCTTGTTTTTTGGCTGCAAAAATTTCCTGTTGCGAAGGATGTAGCCCACCACTTTGGTTAATTTGCTGTACTTGACGATTGTATTGTTCAAGTTGTTGTTCAAATAGCATTTTTTTTGCATCAAGTTGTTGATTTTTATCTGCAATTTCTTGTTTTAGTGCTTGAATATTTTGGTTTTGATTGTTCCAGTGTTGTTGGCGTTGTTCAATGGCTGTAAGTTGTTGTTGGCGTTGGTTTGATTCATCTTGACGTTGATCATAAATCAAGTGAATGGCGAGCTTGGCGTTCGGGTCATATACAAAATAATCTTGTCCCGTCCCTTGTTTCCAAATATGGGTGGCTTCCTGACTCAGTTGTAGTAAATCGGCATGGCTTAAGCCAAAACGCGGATCGACTTCAGCAATACGATAACGTAAGCGAGTATCTAAAGGATGTTTTAAATGATCTAGTGCAGTATTGTGTCGTGTATGAGGATGTTGAATATTTTGATAAATCAGCAAGATAGAAAACAGTATGATTGCACCCAATAGAAACAAACGCATTGCTAGCGGCATCCTTTTTTGGGTTTACTGTAGCCGAAAGTAGGGCAGAAACTCAATCTATTTGCAGTTAGAGCATCATTTTATCTATTGTACTCGGTTGAGCGTCCAATTGTCTGTGCTCTTTCATTTAAATCTTGAAGTCAGTGTATGGATATCGAAAAGAAAAACCGCGCTGCAATTGCTTGCAGCGCGGTTTTTGATGTGCGTTAAAGCGACAAATTATTTTTTATCATCTTTGACTTCAGTGAATTCAGCATCGACTACGCCATCATCGGCTTTTTGACCTGCATCGCCTTGGAATGCATTCGGGTCAAAACCTTGTGCACCGCCTTGACCTTGTGCAGCTTCATACGCACGTTGCGTAATTGGCATGATGATGTTTTGAAGCGCTTCAGTTTTCGCTTTGATCGCATCTACATCATTTTCTTTAGTGCTGGCTTCAAGCTCAGTCACTGCTGTTTCAATCGCAGTTTTTTCATCGGCAGTCACTTGTTCACCAAGGTCTTTTACTGCTTTTTGAGCAGAAGAAACTAAAGCATCCGCTTCGTTACGTGCTTTTGCAAGTTCTTCAAACTTACGGTCTTCTTCAGCATTTGCTTCAGCATCTTTAATCATCGCTTCAATTTCAGCATCGCTCAAACCAGAGTTTGCTTTAATTTGAATCGATTGTTCTTTGCCTGTGCTCTTGTCTTTTGCAGACACTTTCAAGATACCGTCAGCGTTAATGTCGAACGAAACTTCAATTTGTGGCACACCGCGTGGCGCTGGTGGAATGTCACCTAATTGGAAGTTACCCAACAATTTGTTTTGTTGAGCCATTTTACGCTCACCTTGGTAAACTGAAATGTCTACTGCAGGCTGGTTGTCTGCCGCTGTTGAGAACACTTGAGATTTCTTCGCAGGAATCGTGGTGTTTTTCTCAATGATTGGCGTCAACACGCCACCCATAGTTTCAATACCAAGCGTTAACGGAGTTACGTCTAGAAGCAATACGTCAGTTTTGTCACCAGACAATACGGCACCCTGAATTGCTGCACCAATTGCAACAGCTTCGTCTGGGTTTACGTCTTTACGTGGCTCTTTGCCAAAGAATTCTTGTACTTTTTGTTGTACAAGTGGCATACGTGATTGACCACCCACCAAAATCACGTCAGAGATGTCAGAAGTTGAAAGTCCTGCATCTTGTAGCGCAACTTTACATGGCTCAATGGTACGAGCGACTAAATCAGCAACCAAACCTTCAAGTTTGGCGCGAGTCACGTTCATCACCAAGTGCTTCGGACCTGTTGCGTCTGCAGTGATATATGGCAAGTTGATTTCAGTCGCATTTGAAGATGAAAGCTCGATTTTTGCTTTCTCAGCCGCTTCTTTCAGACGTTGTAATGCCAATGGATCTTGTTTCAAGTTGAAGTTTTGCTCTTTTTTGAACTCTTCAACCAAGTATTCGATCAAGGCATTGTCAAAGTCTTCACCACCAAGGAAGGTATCACCGTTGGTTGATAACACTTCAATTTGTTGGTCGCCATCAAGGTCTGCAATTTCAATGATCGATACGTCAAAAGTACCACCACCCAAGTCATATACAGCAACTTTACGGTCGCCTTCTTTCTTGTCCATACCAAATGCAAGCGCAGCAGCAGTTGGTTCGTTGATGATACGTTTAACTTCTAAGCCTGCAATTTTACCCGCATCTTTGGTTGCTTGGCGCTGTGCATCGTTAAAGTACGCAGGTACAGTAATCACGGCTTCAGTAACTGTTTCGCCCAAATAATCTTCGGCAGTCTTTTTCATCTTTTTCAAAGTTTCTGCAGAAATTTGCTGTGGTGCAAGTTTCTTGTCATTCACTTCAACCCAAGCATCGCCATTGTCTGCTTTGATGATTTTGTAAGGCACAAGACCAATGTCTTTTTGTACCGCTTGGTCTTCATAACGACGACCAATCAAACGCTTAATTGCGAATAATGTGTTTTTCGGGTTAGTTACAGCCTGACGCTTTGCAGATTGACCTACAAGAATTTCGCCATCTTTATAAGCAATAATAGATGGAGTTGTACGTGCGCCTTCTGCGTTTTCAATTACTTTAACTTTGTCGCCTTCAAGTACCGCTACACATGAGTTAGTTGTACCTAAGTCAATACCAATGATTTTAGCCATTTGGATGTTTCCTCAAAAATTCTTTTGCAATGTTTTCACTTGTTATTCGATATGAGAGCCAATCAAAATTTTTCAAGTTGTTTAGATGAAAATTTTTTATCAACTCTCGATTTTATAAGGCTTAAGCGCCAACCATCACCATTGCAGGGCGGAGTAAGCGACCATGTAAGGTGTAGCCTTTTTGTAATACGTTGCCAATTTCATTGGCTTTTGCATTTGGATCAATCCCTACGGCTTGATGCAGGTCTGCATTGAAACCATTGGCTGTATCAATCACCACCACACCAAACTTTTCTAAAGTGGTCAGTAATGATTTCAAGGTCAGTTCCACACCTTCAGACAAGGCAGTTTTTTCATCACCATTGGCGGCAATAGCACGCTCAAGGTTGTCTACAGAATCCAATAATTCTTTAGCAAACTTTTCTAAAGCAAACTTTTTAGCTGTATCTGCTTCACGTTCTAAACGCTCTTTGGTTTTTTCCGCTTCGTAAACTGCATTGGCAGTACGTGCTTTTTCCAATTTTAGGTTTTCTTCAAGTTTGCTCAGTTGTTCTTGTAAAGACTCAACGGAAACTTCTGCTTGCTCAGTATCTTGCGCTGTTTGTTGTTCCGTCTGCTCTAGCTCAAGGTCTTGAGTTTGTTCGTTCTGCTCAGTTGCCATTGATTTACTCCGTTTAAATGGGTTTTTAAACATGTACAGTCCTTTGGCGTCAGTGCTAACTGCGTTATTGCTGAACTGCCATGGTTAGAGAAGTTCGTAATTAGCTAAGAAATCGGGGCAGGGCAGGCAAAATTCAAGCGTGCCAGTAGATTAATTTTCATTGCCATGAAATTTGGTCAAAAAAATACATTTTGAATCAAGATGTCGGTGGATGAATGAAGCAAATTAAACTTTGAAACTTATAATATTTTTTTGTTTAAAAAAGTATGGTAATAGGGAGCTGATTATTCAGCTAAACCAGTGCTTTTATTACGGAGATAGCTAAAAACACTGTTTTATCAACAGGATTCGACTGGGTGTTTGTTCACTATATTGTGCATGCGTATGATTAGAGTTTTTAAGTTTTGGTTGATTAATCGCGCAGATTCAAATCCCAAGTGCAACACATTT
>NZ_JAYJLK010000028.1:0-38064 GCF_051948795.1 Acinetobacter sp. Lyrl_1 | reverse complement strand
CGTGATTCATCATAGTGACAGAGGCGTGCAATATCTTTCCATTCGTTATACCAATCGTTTAGAAGCAGCAAATTTACGAGCATCAGTCGGTACGACTGGTGATTCATACGATAATGCTTTGGCTGAAACGGTGAATGGCTTATACAAAACAGAGGTGATTGAATATTTAAAAGCGGATTGGCACGGTTTAGCAGATGTACAACTTGCGACACTAAACTGGGTAGATTGGTTCAATAAAAAGCGTGTACACAGTGCACTGGGTTATGTATCGCCTTTTGAGTTTGAAGCAATGTACTATGATAAGATTAATCCGTTAGGTCAGGTGGCCTAACTTAAATAAAAAAGTCTCCAACAAACCTGGTACGGTTCATAAGGCATCACTGAGCACCTCAAGATAAGCCCCTTTCACATTTAAGCTGTCTTGGCTGCTCGACACCAAAATTTTCATTGAAATCAGATTGATGATTAAACCCAAAGCCGCAACAATCAGCATGCCGAAGCTTTGAATTTCAGGTGGCTGACTAAAACGCTGATAGGCTTCATATAAAATGTAAATCGCCACCACAAACAACATCATGGCATTAAACAAAGCTGCCAAGATTTCAAACCGTTGGTAGCCAAAAGTACGTTTATCATCGGCAGGCTTTTGCCCAATTTTGATAGCTGCTAAAGCAATGGCTAAAGCAGCGGCATCGGTAAACATATGCGCTGCATCGGACAGTAAGGCCAAACTTTGTGTGATAAATCCTGCAACCACTTCCACAATTAAGAAGGTGAACGTCAAGGCAAGTGCAATGGTTAATTTTTTGGCATTTTTTGCAGTCACTTCAACATGACTGTGATCATGGTTATGAGAACCACTCATGTAGGGCTCCTTATCATTTTATTTAACGGAATGCTTCAGCATTGAAATCGAAGTTTTATTTAATTTAAAAATTACTCGATTCAGCATACTCGGTTAAAACGATAAAATCATCTTTCATGTGAATACGTCTTTATTTGCGGCGTTTTTACCTGTCAAAAAGTTCAGGGCCTGTGTATAGCCTGTTGGTGTAATACGCTGTACCAGATCAATTATTTTGGCATCTGTTCGGCTTTGTTGCACAAAGATTTCATAACTATATGTTTTAAAAGTTTTTATTATTTTTATCCAAAATGAAATTTATTTAAATCAGATGCTTACATATTTAAGCAACAAAGCCTCGGCTAACTAAATTTTTTTTTAGCTTGGTTAGTTATTTTGTCAACTTAATATTTCACAAAAAATTCACTATTAAATACATACTCTTTACTTGGAAGTTAAATGCTGAAATTTATGACTGAAAAAATTTAGCCAATGCTTTCAAGTTAGATTAAGTAAATTGTACCAAATATAAATTTATATAGGTGTATTCTTCAATGGCTATAGAGTTTGTTTCAAAATCAAAACTACCGACTGCATTTGGTGATTTTGAAATTATAGCGTTTCAAGACCAAAGTACTGGTGAAGAACATATCGCTCTTGCCAAAGGCATGGGTACTATTTCTAATCAACCTGTACTCGTTAGAATTCATTCAGAATGCTTAACAGGTGACGCTTTTGGATCACTCAAATGTGATTGTGGCCCCCAATTACATTCAACCATGAAAATGATTAATGATGCAGGTCAAGGTGTGATCTTATACTTGCGCCAAGAAGGTCGCGGCATAGGACTAACCAATAAAATTCGAGCTTACGCCCTTCAAGACCAAGGACATGATACTCTTGACGCCAATTTATTATTAAATTTACCAGCAGATGCTCGTAAATATGATATGTGTACCATTATGTTAGATTATTTAAAAATAAAGAATGTAAAACTCATTACAAATAATCCCCTTAAAATTAAATCTTTAACTGATTTAGGAATTAATGTTGTTGAACGTATTCCTTTAAAAGTTGGTTTAAATATCTTTAACAAAGCTTATCTTGAAACAAAGCAAAAACGCATGTCACATCTATATGATAATAGTGATTTTTAAAAGCGATCACTTTTAGAAAATATGCACGTATAAAGCTCCATCTCCCTTTCGGGAGAAGGCCAAGATAAAATATTGTTTTATATTCAATTATGGTTTTAAAGAAGATTTATGAAAGGTGCCTGACTATTCTTTGTTTTGTCTCAGTATCTGTGCAAAAACCGTCACTTTTTCTAAAGTCGCATTCATTCCCTTATTAAAAAAAGTATCGACAAGCGCTGAGCCAATGATAATAAGATCTACTTTATTGGCTAGTGCTTTAACATGGCTTTCATTTTTGATCCCAAAACCAATTGCAACAGGAATATTAAAAATCGGCTTAATTTCAGTCATCTTTTTCTCAAGATTAGACAGATTGAAGTCTCCTCCTGTTAAGCCATTTTCTGCAACATGATATAAAAACCCTGTCGCGCGCGCTGAAATTTGCTCTAACCTTTCAACTGAGGTCGTCGGCGCGGTCATTGCAATTAAATGCATATTTTTTTCATTTAATTGCACCTCAAATTTTTCTCGATATCCATATGGAGCATCTAAAATCAAGATTCCATCTATAAGATTTTCTGTTTCGGCGATAAGTGTCTCAAAACCATATTGCATAATCGGATTTAAATAAGTCATGAAAATTATTGGTGTCTGGTCATCATGCAGCCTGATTACTTTTACCAACTCAATGGTCTGTTTTACCGTTAGACCTGCATCTAAAGCCCGAAGATGCGCTGCCTGAATGATCTCTCCATCTGCTACTGGATCAGAAAATGGAATACCCACTTCAATAATGTCAGCCCCTGCTTGACCCAATTGGCTTAACAAACGACAACTTTCTGTAAAATTAGGATCTCCAGCAGTAAAATAACAGACCAGACCGCTTCGATTTTCCAGTTTCAATTGCTCTAATTTTTGATCTAGACGGTTCATGCTGTAGCTCCTGCAAGATATTTTTTGACCGTGTTTAAGTCTTTGTCACCTCTGCCACTTAAATTGACAATAATGATCTGTTCTGGCTGCATTTCTTGAGCAAGTTGAATCGCATACGCAATTGCATGAGAACTCTCAAGCGCAGGAATAATGCCCTCCTGTTGGCTTAAAAGCTGAAATGCATTTACCGCTTCTTGATCGGTGATCGCCGTATATGTCACACGTCCTGTTTCAAACAGAAGACCATGCTCAGGACCAACACCAGGATAATCCAATCCAGCTGATATAGAGTGCCCTTCTAAAATCTGCCCATCTGAATCTTGTAATAAATAGGTTAAATTGCCATGCAGCACACCAACTTGACCTTTGCAAATAGAGGCGGCATGTTCACCACTATTTGTTCCTTTTCCACCTGCCTCAACGCAAAACATTTTGACATTTAGGTCTTCTAGAAAAGGATGCATCAACCCTAGTGCATTTGATCCCCCACCCACGCAAGCAACTAGAGCATCAGGCAGTTTATTTTCTTTCAGGAGTATTTGATTTTTGGCTTCTAAACCAATAATTTTATGAAATTCTCTCACCATGGTGGGATATGGATGAGGGCCTGCACCCGTACCCAACAGGTAATAGGTTGTATCCACATGACGAATCCAGTCACGTAATGCTTCGTTCATGGCATCTTTTAAAGTCCCACGACCCTTTTGAACACTTTTGACTTCAGCACCGAGTAATTTCATGCGCTCAACATTCATTTGTTGGCGCTGAATATCTGTTTCTCCCATAAAAATGGTACATTTCATCTTAAACAGCGCGCAAACCGTTGCTGTTGCAACACCATGTTGCCCAGCACCAGTTTCTGCAATGATTCTAGTTTTGCCCATAAATTTGGCTAATAAGATTTGCCCTACACAATTATTGATCTTATGCGCGCCCGTATGGTTCAAATCTTCTCGCTTGAAATATATTCGAGCGCCGCCTGCATAAGCTGTTAGGTTTTTTGCATAAAAAAGAGGACTAGGGCGACCAACGAAGTCCGTTAAAATCTGCTGATATTCAGCCCAAAATTCCTGTTTGTGCCGAACAGTATTAAAGGCTTGCTCTAATTCTTGAAGTGCTGGCATTAAGCTCTCTGGCATGTAACATCCGCCAAATTTACCAAAAAATCCCAAGTCATCAGGACCATTACCTGTATAAGGAGTTGTCATCTCATATCTCTTTTACTATCAAAACTCGTTCGATCTTAAAATATTTTCATTTTGATGATAATTGATATATTTTGAGCTTATGGTGTTAGAAAATTTTACAACATGAAACGCAGAACATTACCTCCTCTTAATGCTTTAAAAGCTTTCGAAGCTGTCGCCAGAAATAAAAGTTTCAGCTTAGCTGCCGAAGAATTATGTGTAACCCATAGCGCGATTAGCCATCAAATAAAGCTGTTAGAAGAATGGTTGGATAAAAAATTGTTTATTCGACATTCCTCGACCATCTCTCTGACGGCGGATGCCGAAGAATTATCGCTCGTTTGTATGGAGCTTTTTAATCGTTTAGAACAATGCGTCTTTGAGTTAACTAATAAGACATCTGAAGTAGAAGTTGTCATAGGCGCTTCTCATAGTTTTATGGCAAATTGGCTGATTCCTCGATTAGAAAAGCTCGAAGTCATTTATCCCAATATCCATATCAAATTAATGACATGTAATGATTTAAAATTGTTAGAAAAAGAGAAGGTTGATATATTTATCAATAGCGTCAGTGAGCATCATCTACTTCCCAACTTTTTGAATAAATATCTGTTATTTCCCGATAACATGGGTCCTATTTGTAATCGTGAAATAAATCTTCTTCATTCCGTAAATGATCTTTTAAACTATCCATTACTTCATACCCACTCAAATAAAAGTGCATGGCATACATGGTTTGATCAGTTTCAAATAAGCTTTTCCCCAAAATCCAATGACCGTTATTTTGATAGTCTGAATTTAATGATAGAGGCTGCCGTGTCTGGGTTAGGAATTGCCATAGCACCTCAAATTCTAGTAGAAAAAGAAATGTTAAATGGAAAGATCATTGCCCCTTTTGGTTTTATCTATTGTGACTATAATTTTTATGCAATGGTCAGAAAAAATAACGAAAATCGTGATGTTATGAATATCATTGATTGGTTAATGGCCGAAGAAAAAAGTTAACCATTTAATCTTTGATTTGAAAAATTCTATTCAATTGCTTCATCTATAACGTCTATTTCACATTCTGTTCACGCTGTGCTGCCTAAGGTATAAACATACACTTCATACGGACACTGATGATGAGACTTGTAAAAACACTAACTGCTACAGCCTTATCCTTGCCGCTTCTGTTGTTAGCCGGATGTAAAAGTATTCCCATTTATTCAGCCGATTACGCCCAATCCAGAAACGGTATTCAGGGGATAGCGCTGGATCAGGCTAAAGCTCAGGATATCGGCCTCCGCTTTACCTCAGCCTTTAACACCTTGGGCACACCAGAATTTGTGGAAAGAGCCGGATCGCTGTATGCCGACCAGCTGTTTATTAACGATACCCTATCGCAATTTTCATCCCGTCAAAATCTACTCGAGCACTTTCAAGGCATGAACAAACGGGTCAGCAAGGTCAGCGTCAAGCTGTTAAACGCTTCTTATCATCAGGACTCTGCCTACGTGCACTGGCATATGACCTATGATTTTAAAATGTTCGGCACGACCCGCAGTATGGACTCTTACGGTATCAGTGAAATCAAGATCAACGAAAACAACAAGATTATTTTCCAGCAGGATTTCTGGGACCCTGCGAACGGCCTGTACCGTTCCCTGCCTTATGTTGGAGGGGTCTACTCATGGCTACTGCCTTTCAAAAAATAGCGATTAGTACGGCGTTAGTGATGGGATGTAGCTTCTGTCCATGGGCACAGGCACAAAGCCTGAATCAATGCGGCAATGGTCCGCTGATGGTGGGTAAAAAACAGGTCGGTATGGCCAGTTATTTTGCCCAAAACTGTAGCCAGTCCTGGGAAAAACAAAATATACAAATGGACTTTTCCTATACCCAGAATATTCCGGAATGGGCATTTAAGCGTGCGGCCACACATTTACTGAAACGGAATGTTAAAGACGCAAAAATACATGCTCTATTCAACCCAATCACTGATTTGTATCGTCCGGTCAGATCAGGCGACCTGTACCGTTTAAAATACGACCATGCTACACAGACCCTAAGCTTATCCCTGAACCAGCAGGGTTTAGGGCAGCTTAAACATCCTCTGGCACAACAATATTTTAATATATGGCTGGGTCCCCAGCCATTTAGTGCTAAATTAAAACAGCAATTATTAAATTAGTATCTGCCGCTATGTCGAAACATTTTATCCTGATGGTTGAAGACCATTATGAACTGGCCTCTACCCTATGCGAGTTTCTGGAAGAACATGGCTTTGTGGTCGATCATGCCCGCAATCTGAGTGCTGCTAGACAATTACTGAAACAGCAACGCTACCATATCTTGCTACTAGACATTAATTTGCCTGATGGTTCTGGTTATGAATTGTGCGAGTGGTTACGCAATGAAGAAGGGTTGGACTTACCTGTCTTGATGCTTACCGCTCGGGATACCTTGGATGATAAACTCAAAGGCTTCAATTCCGGCACGGATGATTATCTGGTCAAGCCCTTTGACTTTAACGAGCTGGTGGTTCGGGTCAAGGCCCTGATCAAACGTTCTCTGGGTGAAGTATCTAGCAGTCGTCTGCAAATTCATGACCTAATTTTGGACCCAGCAACACAGCAGCTAACTCGAGCTGGGCAGAACATTGAATTGCCTCCTATTCAGTTTAAACTTTTGAAGCTACTGATGCGTCACTCTCCTAAAGTACTGACCAAACAGGAAATTATGATGGAGCTTTGGGGTGACGAAGAGCCAGAAAGTGATGCTCTGCGCAGTCATATCTATAATTTACGCAAAATGGTCGATAAACCCTTTGAACAAAAGCTGATTCACACCATATCCGGGATTGGTTTAAAGATTGCTTTCGAAGATGAAGCCTAATTTAGGTACACAACGACAATCAGTCCAGTGGTCATTGCCAGGTCAAAATTCTGATGAGTGCCAAGATAATATTGCCTGTCAAACAGCTCCACACGCCAACCTAGCTGTTTGCATAGCTTTTGCACCAATTGCAATCCAATGCCATGCCCTTTGATTTCCAGTTGTAGCTGCTGGCCAGACAGTTCCTGAACCTTAGAATTGTTAGGTAAAGGCATGCCGACCCCATTGTCAGCAATCAGCACTTTATTTTTTTCCAGAATCACATCAATTTCTGTGCCCTGTGAATAGTTCAGCGCATTGCGCAGAATATTACCAAACACCATTTTGGTCATGGATGGGTAAAGTTTACGCGGCTGTTCATCGAGGTCTTTTTGCAGGTCAATCTGCATGCCTTTGTTATGACTGACACTCTCTAGATCCTGCACCAGATTGTCCAGACATTCTGAAAGCATGGTCGGTTCAGCAGTTAAAGTATTGGTGGTATTGCGGGCAATGGCCAGCAAGGTATCGACCAGCAGCTGCATGTCTTCAATGGTGTTATGCAGGCGGGTAAAGGACTTGTTGTCGCCATAGCGTGCCTGACACAGCTGCACATTGCCTTTTAAAATGGTCAGTGGCGTGCGCAGCTCATGGCTAACATCTCCGGTAAATTCACGCTCACGCTGAATAAATTCGCTTAATACCTGATGATATTTTTCCAGCGCCTGCTTGAGGTATTCAGCTTCCAGATTGGAGTCGGTGCGGATGTCCTGAAAAGGCGAAGCCTGATTTTTCTGATGTTCCCAGTCGATATGTTCCAGCGCATTGGCCAACCGGGTAATCGGGGAAAAATAACGTCGGGCCCGACGGTTCCACCACCACAATACGCTATATAGCACAAACAGGCTGACCATCAGCGGTGCCAGGCCAAACAGCCAGACCAGCTTGTTGACGTTGCTTTCGCCAAACACCAGCAGCACATGCTGTCCGTCTTTTTCACCATACACGGTCATGCGCTCCTTGCCATCGACAAAATGCCGGTTCACCCCTTGCTCAAGCTGCATGTGGCGAAATTGGACTGGCGGCACATCGCTCCAGCGGTAACCATACAGGTTTTTGGTGTCGGGCAGTTCAGCAGCCGGATTACGTTCCAGCCGCTGCCAGTAGTGTGACATTTCCTGTTCTAGTGCAGTTCTGAGCAGGGAACCCTTGATTACCCAAGCACTACAGCCAATCCCGATCACCACAGACAGGGCAATGAATCCGATTTGCAGCCAGTAATAGCGGTTAAACACCTCACCCAGAGGATGATCGTGTTTGTCCCTGAACAGCTTTAACATTGGTGCATTCCCCGCTGGCCCATCCGATTCGCCATTCAATTATACGGTTTTCTTTTTAAACAGAAAGTGACCGATCACCCACTCGCGTCCATGCTCATAACCGAACAGCTCGGCACAGGCCATAAAGAAAATCCGCCAGCGTTGCCACCAGATGGCGGCATCTGCACCATAGGTCTGTTCAAACAGGGGCTGCAGCTCGACCTGTTTCCGGTCCATGTTCTCCAGCCAGGCATTTGCGGTGCGTTCATACTGCGTGCCAGCCCATTGCCAGTGCTGCTCTAATTGCAAATGCTGCTGGAAATGCAGAAAGGTCGAAGCTGCCGGCATCAGTCCGCCACTAAAGAAATATCTCGACATCCAGTCGAATTCATTTTTCACTTCAAACGGATAATGCAGGAAACGGTGACAGAAAATATGGCACCAGAGCAGACCATCCGCTTTCAGCCAGCTGCTGATATTTTCAAACAGTTTCTGGTAATTACGTACGTGTTCAAACATTTCCACCGAAACCACGCGGTCAAAGGACGCGGGTTCCAGTTGCAGCACATTGACGTCGCAGGTGATCACCGTCAGGTTCTGCAGTTTTTTCAGACGCGCCTGTTCCTGAATATACTGGCGCTGGGTCGAGGAATTCGACACCACCGTGATACGGGCCTTGGGATAATGCTCTGCCATATACAGACTCAAAGATCCCCAGCCACAGCCAATTTCCAGAATATCCTGTCCATCTTTTAACTGTGCACGCTGGCAATAGCTGGCCAGTGCCGCTTCTTCCGCCTGATCCAGCGTGGTATGAGTATGTTCAAACAGGCTGGCACTGTATTTCAGACGCTTGCCCAGTACTGCCTGGAAAAATGCGGTGGGCAGTTCATAGTGCTGTTCATTGGCCTTGTCGGTCTCGATGGCAATCTCGCTGTTTTTCAGCATATGCAGCACATCCATATAGCGCCGGGCTGCCAGTGCCGGGTCAAAGCGTCCTTCCTGTGCCAGACGTTTTTTGCTTAGGCTGCGAATGCCGGCGCGAATGACCGAATCGGGCAGCTTGCCGCTTTCGACCAGTTTTAAAGATTGTTGAATCATAAAGTCCATGTATTTACCTACTGTTTGGGTGGCCACGGAATAAACATTGAAGTTCGTCGTTGATAGTCTTTATAGTTGTCGCCGCGATGTGCCAGCGCCTGTTGTTCACTAAAGGGAATCCCGGTGATGTAGTACAGAAACAGCCACATCAGCAGCGGATAAATCCATAATCCATAGGCACCTGCTGCCAAACCGAGCACTGGATAGGCAAACCAATGCAGCCATTCAAAAAAATAATTCGGATGACGCGAATATTTCCATAAGCCCTGATCCATGGTTTTACCTTGATTCTGTGGATCTAGCTTAAAACGGTAAAGTTGCTGATCGGCAGTGCTTTCGCCTATCAAAGCCGAGAGCATGATCATACCCGCCACAATAACAGTGACCAAAGTCCAGTCATTCCATTGCTCGGTCGAGATACTTAACAACTTCAGCATTGGGTAAGAAAACAGTAGCGCCAAACCTGCCTGAAATATAAAAAACACCAGAAAACCAAGATGCTGATAGCCCCCCATCGCTCTGCGCATGTTGGCATAACGCGTGTCTTCTTGGGTTTCATTGGCATAGCGCCGTAACAGATGCCAAGTCAGTCGTGAAAACCAGATCCCACTCGCCAGTCCCAGAAATAACCGAACCAACAGTGGTGCACTGTCAGTCGCCCAAGCGGCAATAATCACATTAAGAGCAATACTGAAACTCCAAGCGACATCGACCAGCCCTGCTCTGCGGTTATAGGTCACCAACACCCAGCTACAGAGCATGATGAAGACATTGAGCAAAAATAAATCTAGCAGCATGCCGCCCTCCTGTTTTATTTTTGCTTAGTAAGCACTGGCTTCAAACAGCAAATGAACATCGCTGATCACACCTTCGCGGAAGCCACCTTCGCAATAACACAGATAAAAATCCCACATGCGGATAAAGCGCTCATCAAAACCAAGTTGCAGCACCTGATCACGTTGCTCCAGAAAACGCTGACGCCAGCAGTGCAAGGTCTGGGCATAGCTTTGACCAATATCTTCCAGATGTTTGAGACGAAGTTTTTGCTCAGAAGCCGTTTGCGTCATCACACTGATACATGGAATAAAACTACCAGGGAAAATATAACGCTTAATGTAATCCACCGTATTTAAAGCTTTAACATAGCGTGCATCTTCAATGGTAATCGCCTGTATCAACGCTAGACCATTCGGCTTAAGGAGCTCGCGGCATTTTTGGAAATAAGTTGGTAAATATTGCTCACCCACTGCTTCAATCATTTCAATCGACACAAGCTTGTCGTATTTGCCCTCGAGTAAACGGTAGTCCTGAAGCTGTACAGATACCCGATGAGACAGCCCTGCTTCAGCAACTCGGGCGCGTGCTTCATCGTACTGAGCTTTGGAAATGGTAATGGTGGTCACCTTACAGCCATAATGCTGAGCCGCATAAATGGCAAAGCCTCCCCAGCCGCTGCCAATTTCAACCAAATGGTCCATCGGTTGCAATTGAAGTTTTTGGCAGATCAGTTCTTTTTTATAATCTGAAGCTTGTTCCAAGCTCATACAGGGTTCTTTAAACACCGCACTGGAATACATCATGCTGGAATCTAAGAACAATTTAAAAAAATCATTGCTCAAGTCATAATGCTCAGCAATATTCTGACGACTACCATCAATCGAATTCTTGCGGGATCTATACCAAGCCTTGAGTACCAACTGGCTAGCTTTTGCCACTACGTTTTGATTCATCCGATCAAGCACATCACGATTACGTGCTAGAATACGAATTACGTTAACCAGATCTTCACTGCTCCAGTAACCACGAATAAATCCTTCTGCTGCCCCCAGTACACCATTACGGAACAGCAAATCGATAAGGCGTTCGTCATGAACTTGAATTACAGCATGTAAGTCACTGTAGTTTTCGCCGACCAGACCATTCCAGATACCTTTAAATATTAACTGACCATGACGCAATTTCAGCAAATGCCGTAATACCACTGGCAGTTCGGTGTGCTCTCCCATTAACAGTGTTTTCATAGTCATATCTTTCCTTTTTCTTTTTTAGGATGGCGGTAAAACGGAATTTTCTTTTTCCATAAACGAAAGGCATGCAGATAAATTCCGCTGACCATCCTGAAGGGTTCAAGAACTTTCAGTACAGCATAGCGATGCTGCTGTGAAGGAACTGTGATGGCCTCTAGGGAAAATTTCAGGGTGGCATCGAATTGCAGCACGGCCTGCTCAAACAGCTGCATATGAATCACGTTCTGATGATCAGAGAAGCTGAAGCGCCAACGATAATCTAGCTCCATCGGCATGAACGGCGACACATGAAAGACCTTTTTAAAGTCAAACTGATGACTCTGGTATGGCGCATGTTCGTCTGCATTGTTTCGGCAGTCGTGAATGTAGACCTGTCTTTCATTCCACGGTGTGTTGGTGATTTCACTCAGTACAAATATCAGTTGGTCGGTGGCATCAAAGACTAGATAAAACACTACAGAATTAAAGCGAAAGCCGAGTGTTCGTGGCAAAGCCAGCACCCGGATAGATGCGGCATGCGGTAATAGATAGTTTTCCCGTTTAATGAGCAGGCGTGCAATCTTCTGCCGAATCGAACCATATTCCATGGTCAGAAAATCCCGCTCATCTAGGGTCAGGAAATTCCAGTGCCTAGAAGACCATAGCCAGGATTTTTGGGTAAAGCTTGAGAGTTGATCCGGATCAAACCATAGATAGCTCAGCTGGGTTTTAAAAGCATGGGCTTGGGGCAAATAACGTCGATGCCGGATTTCAGCAGTGGCGATCGCCAGTGGATACATCTGCATCATGCACTCCTAGGCTGCCTGTTCAGCCTGTTTTAATAGCTGATCGATTACCCATGATGCGCTACGCGCCCCATCCTCATGAAAGCCCCAGCCCCAGTAAGCGCCACAATATGAGGTGCGGTTTTGGCCGTTGACCTCGGCCCAGCGTTGCTGTGCTTCAATCGCCGGGGCATCAAACACGGGATGACGGTAATGTCGTTCTACCCAGATTTTTTTTGGATTCAGGGCAAAATTAGGATTCAGGGTGGCAAAGACCTGGGTTTTGCAGTTCAGGTTTTGCAACTGGTTCATCCAGTAGCTAAAGCCATAATGTGTGCCACTGTGTTGGAATGGCGTCTGTTCAGTGACCTGAGTCGGCGTGACGTGTACATGCCAGCTGGCCCACTGGCGACGGGATTTGGGCATGATAGAGGTATCGGAATGTACCACCATGCGGTTATCTTGATAGCGGAACTTGCCTAGCACGTCCAGCTCCTGCGCGGTCGGGTCTTTCAGCAGTTTCAGGCTGTCATCGGCGTGGCTGGCGAAAATCACCCAGTCAAAACGCTCGCTGCCCTGTTGGGTTTCAATCAGCACATCATTGGCACTGCGAGACACCCGATGCACAGCAGTTTTACGAAGCGTGATATTGCACTGGGCCTGAATGGCACGGACGTAGCGAGCTGATCCACCCTTGACCGTCAGCCATAAAGGACGGTCTTTGAGCTGCAACATGCGATGATGCTGGAAAAAACTCACCACAAACTTATACGGAATCTGTCCGGCCTGTTCTACCGGGCAGGACCACAGCGCTCCACACATCGGATAGAGATGTTCATGACGGAAGGCTTCGGAATAGCCATGCCGATCCAGATACTCATCAATACTGAGCTGTGCATCGACATGCTCGACATCCAGATCTTTATTGGCGGCATAGAAGCGGAACAGATCCGACAACATCGCACGAAAATCTGCATTAAAAAAGTTTTGAGGTCGGAACAATAACGAGAATTTTTTTGAAGGATTGTACTGTAAGCCAGTGACCTGATTATTCACCGAAAAGCCCATGTCACTGCTTTGCGATTGAATCCCAAGTTCTTTTAGCATGGCGCAGAATAGCGGATAGTTATGCTCATTAAAGACAATAAAGCCACTGTCTACCGCAACCTGTTCACCATCGATATTCAGCTGATGTGTATCGGTATGACCACCAAAGTAGTTATTCTTTTCAAAGACTGTGACTTCATGCGCTTTGCTGAGTTTCCAAGCAGCGTACAGACCGGAAATACCTGAACCAATAATTGCAATTTTCATGGTGATTCCTTTGAATGAATAGTCGGAGTGTCGGTCTTGGCAGCTTTTTTCTGTTTCCGAGCCCGGGCAATTTTACTGACATCATAGACACGTGCCGGAATCGGCTTAAGTCCCCAGACCAGCCCGAACAAAGACATGAGTTTCAGCAGGTAATAGGTCACATCAATCTGCCACCAGTAAAAACCCTGCCGGGTACTGCCGGCATAATAATGGTGATTGTTGTGCCAGCCTTCGCCCAAGGTAATGATCGACAGGAATAAATTGTTGCGGCTGTGATCGTCCGTATCAAAATCACGGCTGCCGTAATGATGCGCCAGTGAGTTAATACACAAAGTGGCATGGAGCAGTAACACAGTGGAGACCACAAATCCCCAGACCAGCAATTGCAGGCCGGAGGTGCCTAGTTGCGGCCAGGTCACAGCCAGCCACTCCCCTAGCGCATAAATCCCGCCCGCGGTAAGCAGCACCACAATTAAACTGAAACGGTCCAGCCAGATCAGTTCCGGATATTTTAGCCAATCTCTAATGACTTCTTTTCGCGTGGCAAAGTTATATTCATTTAAAAACCAGCCAACGTGGCTGTACCAAAAACCATGCGTGGAGGAATGCGGGTCTTGCAAGGTATCGGTATAGCGATGGTGATAACGGTGATGCGCCGCCCACCAGAGCGGGCCACGCTGCGCACTCATGGTACCCATCAGCACAAACAGGAACTGTACCGGACGCGAAGTCTGAAAAGTTTTATGTGACAGATAACGATGAAAAAAAGCGGTGATGGAAAACATGCGGATCAGGTAGAACGCCAGCATAAAGCCCAGCGCAAACCATGATACCCCCACCCAGAACACTGCGAGACAGGCCAGATGCAACAGAATAAAGGGCAAAATCCGGAGCCACTGAATCTGGCTGTTTTCAGCGGTCAGCGTTTCAGGCGATGTGTGTATGGACCAGCTGTCTATCCATAGCATCAAGCTTTTCAACATGGACTCATCCTACTTTTAAGCGGTTGTCTTTATTCTATTTGATGAGTGTAATCAGTCAGATATGAATTTTATGTGAAGTAAATAAAAAAAACCGAACTGTAGAGAGATTTATCAGTTCGGCAAAAGGGTAACAGATTAATGAGGCAATTTGATAAGTTTTGTGACGTCGTAACCATAATGTTTTGCAGTTTCCAGATAGGACTGATAGGTGGCTTCATCCAGTTGCGGTTCACGTGACAAAATCCATAGGTATTTATGACTTGGTCCCCCCACAAGCGCCACTTTATATTCTGGATCTACTCGCAATACCCAGTAATCACCTTTGCTAAATGGTATCCATCTTAAACCTGTAGGCAAAAAGCTGACCTTCAGTTTGCTGTTCCCCTTGTTTTGCGAATACGCAACACCTTCAGAGCTAATTATCTCACCATTGGCAGTTCGGCAGCTATTCAATACACCGATAGTTTGATCGGCATTGACGCTATATTGTGCCGTGATATTAGCTATACATTTACGCTGAAAATACATCGGTAAATGCGCAATTTCATGCCATTTACCAGCATACTGCCTGATATCTACCTGATCGACCGCCCGAGGGGCGACCGTTTCAGCTCGAGCAGTAAAGCTTAGGCTGATCATGGCCAGCGCTGTAACTGCAAAAACCGACTTGAATAGCTTCTTCATTTTTTAGCCTTGTTGGATCTCATGATTAAGATAACCCAAGTCGATGTGAACAAAGCGTGAAGATTAAATGCAGAATGAAGGTAGGAGAAATTTCAATCTTAAGCCTGAGAAAATGGGGAAAATCATTTCTTCTTGGATCCCCTTTTAAAGCGGTAGATTGTTTTTTTAGATTCAATGTAGCAATATTGTCGATAGTATTATTTAAAAAAGTCAACTAGATCAACATATTAATTCCTGAAACAATCATCTTTTATAAGGCAATTAAATATACATATAAGAAAACTTGATTAATTTTATTTTTAAGGTATAGTTAACTCAACTAGAAAAAAGTCTTGTTTCATTAAATCTCTCTTAAGTATCGTCGTTTTATTCATAATTCTTCGTTTTTTTCAGATTTTAAGTTTCATTCTTTATTATTTTCAAAGTTATATGCAGTCAATAAAATGACTAAAAATTATTAAAAATCAGTAGGATTTATTATGTCAAACTCAAATGTTGTTAAAGGTACCGTTAAGTGGTTCAATGAAACTAAAGGTTTTGGTTTTATTCAACCAGAATCAGGTCCAGATGTTTTTGCGCACTTCAGTGAAATTGCTAACTCAGGTTTTAAAACCTTATTCGAAGGCCAACAGGTTGAATTTAGTATTGCTCAAGGTCAAAAAGGACCGAATGCGGTCAATATTGTTGCTATATAAGCACTAATACGAGTTGAAAAAGCACTACTCAGTGCTTTTTTAATTTTAAAGAAAAGTTGTTGTTCCATATTGGAAAAAATCATAAAAACAGGATATAAATTGTTAAAAGTTAATGAATTAATTGCAAAATCTAAAAATGGTACTGAAATTATCGTTTCTTTAATTCCCTTAAATAAAATGCAGAATACACGTCAAGGTTTTAAAGAAATTGAAGTGGGTAAAAGAGTTCTGCTGGAATCTGGAATTGATGTAGATTTAAATTTAGATGGTCGTACATTTTATACGTCTTTAAATCAATTATTTAAGCTAAATCAAAAAGTTGTTTAAAAAAATAATATATTGCTTAATTAATTGAATAGCCGCTCTGCCATAATCTTGTTAAAGGTGAACTAATGTTTAAACAAAATCTAAATGTAAAAGACCAATTTGGTATCAAATATTCTATTCAGGCCACGGTTGAGCGCCATTTTAGTGCTAGCCAGTCTTGCTCCCATGTCAAATATATTACCGTGGATGGTGAAGATATTCGACCCAGTTTTGAAATGTTTTTCCAAAGTACTTCAAGCGGAAAAATTTTCAAAATTATTTAAGTCGATGAACTACTCACAGCTAAAACAAAGATGATAATATAAAAATATTTATATATTATCGCTTTATATTATTTATAACTCATATAATAATTTTAAATTTCTAGTGGCTTAACTCGCCCTTAAAAGAACGAGAATGCGCACTATATTATTTGTTCAAAATTTCAAAGCCATTCTTTACTGTCATCAGCTACAGGCGTTCCATGCATCACATGTTGAATCATGGCATAGGCAATACTGCCCTTAAACGGAATTTCGGGTAACTGATCAAATTTGAAAAACTGCGCATCGCTCAGTTCATTTTCCTGAATTTGAATGTCCCCTGTATGATATTCCGCCTTGAAGGCCATCATCAGATTGCTGGGAAACGGCCACGGCTGGCTGGCCAGATATTGAATGTTTTTGATCTGCAGCCCAACTTCTTCTAGGGTTTCACGGCGGACTGCCTCTTCCAGGGTTTCTCCGACTTCAACAAAGCCGGCAATCAGACTGTACATTTGGGTTTTATTGCGGGCATTTTTTGCCAGCAGAATTTCATCTTCGCCCCGGGTAATGATGGTAATCACACAGGGATTCACCCGTGGATACTGGTTATAGCCACAGGATGGACAGACCATGGCATACTGGCTGGCGTGTTGCTGGGTGGCATGGCCGCATTTACTGCAAAAGCGGTGGTTACGGCGCCATTCCAGTAACTGTACCGCACGGCTGGCCTCTTCAAATTGTGGTCTGTTCCAGACTTGCACTAGTTGTCGGATCGGAACCAGCTGATAACCTTCAGGCACCGGTTCGTCTTCTTTCAGGTCACGAGCAATGATCTCGCCATTTTCCGTCAAGTTCAAGTCGTGCTGCAGTTTGGCTACCTGCGGCAACTGAAAATGCTCATCCACCAATAATTGCTGCTGTCTAAAAATATACGCTTTTGAATGCATGCTCGTGAGAATTCCCTGATTAAAAAAAATCCCATACTGGGGATGTATGGGACAAAACTAAGGAAGCTTACATGGAGTAACTTCTAGCCAGATACTAGGTGCACGCCACCTAAATTACAAGCATAATAATTTGTATCTTTTTGATTAAAATCACATAATTTTCACACCAATTATGAACTCAGAAATCATGCAAAGTAAGTTTCATCAACTGGCTTTAGCATTGTAGAGATGAACAGTCTTTTATTGCAGCAATTATGATTCCTATGCGATGTCAGAGGATTATCTGGTCGAGTTGAATTGGCTCAACATGTGGGTTGATTTTTATTTTCACAAAAAATTGAACTGCCTAGATTTACACTGCGCTATCTTTGATCAGGTCTAGAGTGGCTATGCGTTTCGGTTTAATTCTGGGTGACCAGCTTCATCATCAGCTTGCTACGCTCAAAGCGCTGGACCGTACCCGGGATGTGATCCTGATGGCCGAAGTGGTTGAGGAAGCCACGTATGTCGCCCATCATCCGCAGAAAATTGCCCTGATTTTTAGCGCCATGCGTCATTTTGCCAAAGAACTCAAAGCAGAAGGCTGGCGTGTACGTTACCATGCTTTTCAATCTGATAGTCCGATTCGTAGCCTGCTGGATTTCATAGAGTCACAGCAGCAACTCTTACCAGTCACAGAAATAGTCATTACGCACTGCGGAGAATATCGTTTACAGCAGCAGATTGAACAGCATTGGAGCAAGCATCTGCAACTGCCAGTGCAGTGCCTGAATGATGAACGTTTTTTCTGTAGTCCAGAGCAGTTCCAGCATTGGGCCAATCACTACCAGACGCTACGCATGGAATATTTTTACCGGGAAATGCGTAAACAGACTGGCTACTTGATGCAGGGACAACAACCGTTTGGAGAACAGTGGAATTATGACAGCGCCAATCGTAAGGCTTGGTCAGGCAGTCCACCATTACCTCCTGCACTTCATTTTGAACGAGATCAGATTGATCTGGATGTACTTAAGCTGGTTGAGCGCGAGTTTTCCCGTCACTCTGGCAGCCTTGACAACTTCCGCTGGGCCACCACACGTAGCAATGCTCTGCTTGCACTGGAGCATTTCATTACCCACAGTTTGCCGCATTTTGGAGATTATCAGGATGCCATGGTTCAGGGTGCAGACATGCTGTTTCACAGCCTGCTCTCGCCTTATCTAAATTGTGGTCTGTTACTGCCCAAAGAAGTCTGTGATGCGGCAGAAGCTGCCTACCATGCCGGTCATGCACCACTGAATGCAGTGGAAGGTTTTATCCGACAGATTTTAGGCTGGCGCGAATATGTTCGCGGAATTTACTGGCTGTACATGCCAGAATATGCCAATCGCAATGCACTGCAGCACTCAGCACCATTGCCACAATTTTACTGGACTGGACGTACTCGGATGAACTGTATGGCTGAGTGTTTCCGTAATACTTTTCTGCATGCCTATGCACATCATATCCAGCGTTTGATGGTGACTGGCAATTTTGCCTTATTAACTGGTGTAGACCCGCAGCAGATCAGCGAGTGGTATCTGGCAGTCTATGCCGATGCCTATGAATGGGTAGAACTACCGAACACCTTGGGCATGGTAATGCATGCCGATAGCGGCTTGATGGCCAGCAAACCCTATGCGGCCTCGGGCAATTACATCCATAAGATGTCCGATTACTGTAAGCACTGTAGCTACAATGTCAAAACTCGCACCGAACCAGATAGCTGTCCGTTCAATAGCCTGTACTGGTATTTCATGATCAGGAATGAGGAGACATTCCGTACTCATCCACGTATGGGCATGATCTATCGACAGCTAGATAAACTTAAAGATCGGCAGCAGATTATCAGCCATGCCCAGCAACTTCTTAGCCAGATCAATGAGTTATAAACCATGAAAAAACAGCATTTTCCTGAAAAAATCTGTATGCACTGTTTGCGTCCTTTTACTTGGCGCAAAAAATGGCAACGCTGCTGGGAGGAAGTCAGATACTGTTCTGAACGATGTAAACGTGAGTCCAGACAGCGGTCAAAATCAAACGCTTAGAAACGCTTGTATTGCCGTGAACAATAGGCCCGTATCACGTCGGGTGAACGCAGTTGCAGATGTTTGGTTTTTCGGCCGGTGACGCGTCCACGCCACATTTTAAAACTCGATGCTTTCATATTTTGCCGCATCAAGCGGATCACCGCCGCTTCATTTAAACCATACTCACATAAAATAGCTTCAAAAGGAGTTCTATCTTCCCAAGCCATTTCTATAATTCTGGATAAGTCCTCTTCAGAAAATTGATTCATACCATTCTCGTTTTTAATCATCACGAAGCGTCAATAAGCTTTATCGACTTTAATCTGACTAAAAGAATAACAATACAATCATGAATTTTTTGTGATTTTTCTCTAGTTTACGGACTCAGCACGAATAAAAGGGCTAGTTAAACTAGCCCTGTTAATTCTTAGTTACCTCTATAAGTCGAATATCCATAAGGACTTAAAAGTAGAGGAATATGATAATGGCTGACACTTCCATCTACCTTAAAAATTACAGGAACTTCAGGAAAGAAAGTATCTTGCTTATTTTTTTTAAACCAGTCCTCAGTTTTAAAAGTAACTTTATAAATACCGGCTTCAAGCTTCTGATTTTCAGGAAACAATCCAGTAATACGGCCATTAGGACCAGTATATTGCTGATTTAACTTCACCCATTTATTCCCAGTACTTTTTTCGAGTACCACTTCGACTTGAGCTGAGGGTAGACCATTTTCTAGATTCAACACATGCACACTTAAAGGGTTAGTTTGTGCGAAAGTCATTGAGGTCAACAATAGTGTTGAAAGTGGCAATAATTTTTTAAACATGATGAATTCCTTAAGGATTGAAAATAGACTTAACAGCTGTTTCAGCGCAGTAATGGTCATTTTTTGCACCCCCTGCTCCGGCAACGCCAATGGCACCGACCACCTGATTTTCATAACTCACAGGTAGGCCGCCACCCAACAGCAGTAGATTAGATAAGGTGGTTAAATTTTTTGCATCCTTGTTTTCATTGGCATTTTGACTTAACAACATAGTCGCCGTTTTGGTCGATAAGGCGGTATAGGCTTTCTTTTCAGCTGCGCCCAAATTATGCGGTCCGACAGTTTCATGCCTGTTTGCCATTAACGTATTTCCGCCCCGATCCACCACCACCACAGCGATATTGTGCTGTATTTTTTGACACGCAGTCACCGCAGCATCCGTAAGAGTTCGTGCTGACTGAGAATCAAGTGAATAAACTTGATTGAATTGAACGGATTGTGCAAAAGTACTGCTACTCATCAGCATTACTGTTGCAATAAGCCCTTTGAGTTTGTTCATCATGATTGCCCTGAATTAAGTTTTAAAAATCTTATACAACCTGAATGATTTGAAGGATGACAATCACATTACAAAGTTGTCATCTTTAAAATGAGTCTGAACAAAATGTGTATTCTAATTATCGAAGATGAAGCGAAGATCGCCTCATATCTGGTTAAAGGGTTAAATGAATCTGGCTATGAGGCACAATGCGTCCATTCAGGACTAGAAGGTTTGGAAAAGTTAAAGATGCATGCATATAGCCTAGTCATATTAGATGTAATGTTGCCCGATATTGATGGCTGGGCAGTCCTGAAAGTCTTGCGACAATTTTCCCAAATTCCGGTCATTTTTCTTACAGCAAAAGATCAGGTGATTGATCGGGTCAAAGGTTTGGAACTGGGCGCCGATGATTATCTGGCCAAGCCTTTTTCTTATATTGAATTACTGGCCCGAATTAAAAGTCTACTTAGGCGCCAGCAGTATGCACAGGAAAACCAATTAGAAATTGCCAATCTGAAATTGGATTTGATCCATCATAAAGTCTGGCGTAACGAGCAGTCGATAGAACTCAGTAGAAAAGAATTCAACCTTTTGCGCTTTCTGCTGCGCCATCCGAATGAAATTATTACGCGCAGGCAAATAGCTTCTGAAGTCTGGCAGATCAATTTTGATACCGATACCAATTTTATTGATGTAGCGGTAAGGCGTTTACGTAGTAAAATTGATGAGGGACATGATATAAAGTTAATTCATACTGTTCGCGGTTTGGGCTATAAAATTTCGGCAGAGAAATAATGTTGAAACCGATTCGTTCGCTAGAACTCCGATTAACACTCTTGGTTACAGGGTGTGCTGCAATGGTCTTGTGCGGTGTAGCATTTATGACCTATCTGGGTATCAACCAGATTTTAATTGCTCAGCAAGATAGGGCTTTGATTGAGCGAATTGAGCGACTGGAAATATTACTACAAGACAGTAGCAATATTGAACAGATTATCGCTCGCCCGAAGCTGTATCAAAACATGTTGGGAAATCAGGATAATTTGTTTTTATTGATTCAGGGTGATCAGGCGCTGATCAGCATTAATCCTCTTGGCATTCCTCTACCTGAATTTACCCATCAGCCCCAAATTCAATTCCAAGATTTATCGGCGCATGCTTATCCCACCCGCATTGCCTGGAAAACTATTCAAATTAATCGCCAGCCGTATCTGTTAATTGCAGGCAAACAGTGGTCTGAACGTTTAGGCATCATTGCACCTTTTCAAAAGAGCCTTGTCATTTATGTTTTCACAGGTATCTTGGCGATTTTCATCCTTTGTGCTATTGCTAGCCATCTGGGATTAAAAGTATTAAGAACCCTGCGAGAACAAACCCATGCGATAAATATTCAGCAACTTGAACAGCGACTCAATCTGCCCTATCCCCCTCAAGAGATTGCACAACTAGCCTCCGATATCAATGCCATGCTCGACCGTATTGAGCTGGGATATAGCCAGCTGAATCGTTTTTCAGAAGACATTGCGCATGAATTTAGAACACCATTGAATAATTTAATAGGACAAACCGAAATTTTACTCATGAGTGAACGCAGTCCCGTACAATATCAGGAAGTGCTGATTTCCAACCTAGAGGACTATCAACGCTTAAAAAGAATGATTGACAGCATGTTATTTCTGGCACGTGCAGATGCGCAGAAGGTTTGCTTAAACAGACAAAAAATCCAACTTCAATCCTTTATAGAAAATATCTTCAGCATTTTTGAGTATCAAGCCGAAGAACAACACTGCAATTTTGTTTTAAAGCTTGAGGCAACTGAGCTATTGGCAGATCCAGAACAGTTACAACAAGCTCTGTATAATCTGCTCTCCAATGCCCTGATTCATGGCGGCAAGCACCGGACTATTTATGTGCATAGCTATCGAAAGATCATCAACAAACTGCCTATGATTGCGCTATCGGTCGTGACCAGTGGTTTAGAAATTGCCCCGGAACATTTGCCGCATATCTTTGAGCGATTTTATCAATGCAGTTCCAGTAGACAAAGTTATCATCAAACAGGTGGTTTGGGACTATCCATTGTGGCATCTATTATGACGCTTCATCAAGGGATGTATCAGGCGATTAATAGCGCAGAAGGTATATGCTTTGAACTGCTTTTCCCAGATACGTGATTCACATTCACACTGAGCTTATATCATTTTTTGGAATCACTCTGAATTCTCCCATCCACCAAATTAATGGTTCGATCACAGGTTGCCGATAATCTAGGATCATGAGTCACCAATAATACTGCACAGCCATGTTCGCGATGAACTTTACGAAATAATTCAAACATTTCCGCAGCAGTTTGAGTATCAAGATTACCTGTCGGTTCATCGGCCAACAATAGTGCAGGCTGAGTAATCAGTGCACGTGCAATCGCTATGCGTTGCTGTTGCCCTCCAGAAAGCTCATTGGGTTTACGGTCAGCGAACTTATCTAACCCTACAGCGGCCAATAATTCATGGGCATATTGCAACGCAGATTGATCTGGCTTACCTTGCTTCAGCATTAATGGCATAAGCACATTATTTAAGGCAGTAAAGGCCTGTATAAGATGATGGAATTGAAACACAAAACCTATACTGTTGCCACGTAATGCTGTCCGAGCCATATCATCCATACGACTTGTTGCCTGACCCAACAAGTACAACTCACCACAGCTAGGCTGATCTAATAAGCCAAGAATATTCAGTAAAGTACTTTTGCCTGAACCAGAAGGACCAATTAATGCAGCAAAGTCATTCCGTTGAATACACAGGTCAATTCCATGTAATACCTCCACTTCATTAGGTTGCCCAACATTATAGGACTTTCGCAATGCTTCTAAACGTAGTACTTCCTCAGATGAATCAGACATGACGAATTGCCTCCACAGGATCGAGTGCAGCAGCCCGACGGGATGGTATTGCAGCAGCCAAAACTCCCGTTAAAGTCGCCAAGAATAATGCTGACAAGATAAGCTTGATTGAAATCGAAATATAAAACAAACCGGGACCAAACTGATTAAATCCCCAAATTAGACAATAACTGACAACACTACCAAGCATCGAACCAAGCAGACCAAAAATTGCTCCCTGAAATAAGAAAACTCTTAAAATTTGCGTTTGTGTAGCCCCAGTTGCACGTAAAATACCGATTTCCCGAGTCCGTTGCACCACACTCACCGACATCACACTGGCAATTCCAAAAGCGACTGAAATCCCTACAAAAACAATAATCATGTTGGTCGAAAGACTTTGAGCGGTAATCGCATTCATTAATTGAGCATTGGTTTCAATCCAGCTTTCTGCTTTTAATCCAGCCAGGCGTCCAACTTGTGAGGCAATTTGCTCCGCCTGAAAAATATCTTGGATCGTCAGATCAATCACTGTGACCCCACCAGGCAAATTAAGTAAAGATTGCGCCTGTTTCAAATCCAGATAGACATAGCGCGCATCCAATTCACGCACGCCCAGTTCAAATATTCCAGAGATATTCACCACTGCATTTTTCTGTTGCCCAGTATCTAATCTTAATTTGCTCCCGACTTGCACACCCAAATCTTTGGCTAATTGACGCCCAATTAATACATTATCCGCACTGACCCGTAATTCACCACTCACCATATATTGCTTCAACGGAATAATCTGTTGATAACGTTCAAGGTTGATACCAACCAATGCAACAGATTGAATTGCATCTCCGCGCTGTACAAATGCAGGACCAGAGACCACAGGAGAAACCGCAGTCAACACCGGTAAATGATCTAAAGTCCCAGTAATCTGCTGCCAATTATTAATAGAACGTAAGCGTTGTGCACGCTGATCTTCTAGTAACAACTGAAGTGTTCCTGCTGCTGGTGGCACAATATGATTCACCTCATCTGGTGAGAGCAAACGAATATGCGCTTGTGTCCCTAAAGTCCTTTCTACAATATTCGATTGTAAACCCTGAATTAAGGCGCTAATGAACACAATGACCGCTACCCCCACCGCGACGCCAATGGTAATCATCATCGACTGTGTGCGACCCTCTCGCAAAAAACTGATTGCGATGGTCCACTCGGTCCAAAGTCGCCTAAAAAAGTTTTTCAATCGAATTTCACCGGTAATTCATTTTTGCTATTTTTCTGATCCGTTTGACTCTGGAAAACACGTTTAGTTTTCTCTATTCGGACACGAGTTCCATCTTTAAGCACTGATTCTGCATCGGTAAGGACGTGATCACCTTCTTTCACTCCAGCTACAACTTCAGACATAACCAAACCACGTAAACCCAGTGTGATAGGATGACGTTGAATTTTTCTATCTCTTACTAAAATAACCATAGCCTTGTTGCCACTTATACTGCTTAAAGCATCATTTGGAATGACCAAGGTTCGCTCGCGCTTGTTAGTTTCAACATTTACCGATACCGTCATGTCTTGACGCAGAAAACCTGGGACTGGATCAACTGTTAATCGGACGTCTACTGTGCCACGTTGAGCATCAATACTTGGAGCAATAAAATTAATATGGGCAGGAAAAGATTGATTTGGATAGGCATCTGCAATCACTGCGGCTTTTTGTTGTAAAGCCAGCAGTGGTAAATTTCGTTCATCAAATGGCACTCGTATTTCAGTCGCACCATCCAGTGCAATAGTGAAGAGAGTCTGACTCGGTTGTACCAGATCCCCTGGCTCAACATTACGCGTTAAAATAATACCTGAAACTTCTGCACGAATTTTGGTCTTGGCAAGTTGCGCTTGTAGTGCAGCGAGTCGTTCGCGTAATTTTGTCTCTTCAACTTTATTTGGGGCAAGTGAAGCAACTTTTAATCGAGCTGATTCCAAATTATTACGGGCGAGTCTTTCTGCCTCTATCGATTTCTCCCTTTCCTCTGCTGATAATATTCCTGATTCGGTATTTCGTCTGCGTAACGCCTCTCTTTGAGCCTGTTCTAATTGTACTTTGGCATTCGCTAAATCAACTTCTGCTTGCGGGCGTCTAGTGGTTTCGAGTTCTTTTAATTCAGCTTCTGCCTGCCGCACTTGCGCTGAAATTTCATCAGATTTCAGTACTAAAAGAATATCCCCTCGAGAGACCCGATCTCCCTCTTGAACCAATCGCTCAAGAACAACCCCTGTAATTTCACTACCAATCTGAGTCCGAGATACTTTCTCTACCCGTCCTGAAGCGACAACTGTTTGAATCAATGGACTAGATACGACTTCATAACTAGGCAGCAATGGTCCTTGCCACCAGCGATATGTAGCAAAACTGACAGCTAAAACCAGTAGTATGATCATGATCCAAGGCTTATAGTGGGTAACAAGCAATTCCATTCTCCAAGCCAGATTAAAAGAAAGTTTTTTAATCGAATAATTAATTCTTAGTTAAATATATATGAAAATGGCTTTGTTGCATAAACATTCAACAGCTAATTTCCCCCTAATATATTCAAATTTAAGTAACAACTTGGGTGTGAGGTCTTCGTTTTTTCACAAGATATGCGATGAATGTCTGATTATTTGTAGTCATAAATTTAGTCCCCACTTGTTTTTAAGTGGGGACTAAATTAAGGCTTATAGTATGAATTCATAGATTTGACTTTCATCAAGAAAAGTTTTTATTTTGAACCGTACCGGGTTTGTCGGAGACTTTTTTATTTAAGTTAGGCCACCTGACCTAACGTGTTAATCTTATCATAGTACATTGCTTCAAACTCAAAAGGCGATACATAACCCAGTGCGCTGTGTACACGTTCTTTATTGAACCAATCTACCCAGTTGAATGTCGCAAGTTGTACATCCGCTAAACCTTGCCAATCTGCTTTTAAATATTCAATCACCTCTGTTTTGTATAAGCCATTCACCGTTTCAGCCAGACCATTATCGTATGAATCGAATCACCCGTTGTACCGACTGATGCTCGTAAATTTGCTGCTTCTAAACGATTGGTATAGCGAATAGAAAGATATTGAACACCTCTATCGGAATGATGAATCACATTCTTTGGCATGCCTCGATCGTGCAATGCTTGCTCAAGTGCATCGAGTACCATATCTGTATTCATCCGTGTAGATACTTTCCATCCAACAATTGCTCGCGAGAACACATCAATAATAAATGCAGTGTAGACCCAGCCAGAATTGGTTTGAATATACGTAAAGTCACTGACCTGAGAAGCACTGCTTCGCAAGGGTCAGGTCGATCAGCACTAAAATTCCGTTTCACTAAATCATCTGCTCGTTTTTGATCATCTCGGCTGCGGGTAGTTTGTTTGTTCTTACCACGCCAAACACCTTGTATATCTAGCTTCTGCATCAATCGAGCAACTGTACAACGTGCAATAACATAGCCTTCACGTTTCAATTTTTGCCAGACTTTACGTACACCATATCGACCTGAACTTTCTTTCCAAATACGTTTGATTTGTTCTGCATGATGTAAATCATGCTGAGCACGTTTCGCTCGATGTTCTGGGTTATCAACGAGATCTAAAGCCCGATAATAGGTCGAAGCTGCAATCGGTAAAATTCTACAAATCGCTTCAACACCATATCGATCTTTATTGTTATGGATAAAATCCACCATTATTTATGTGGGCGGTCGAGCTCCGCCTGGGCGAAAAAAGCGGCTGTTTTGCGTAGAATTTCATTGGCACGCTTTAATTCTTTAATTTCACGTTCCATTTGCTTCATTTTTTCTTGGTCAGATATCTGTTGTACTTTGGCAGGATTTAGTTGATCCATATGCTTTAAATACCAAACACGCAATGTTTCAGGAGTACAACCGATTTTAGGAGCAATAGCTGTGATTGCTGCCCAAGTAGAAGGATAATCTTTTTCAGATTCAATTAGTAATTGAACCGCTCTTTCTCTAATTTCGGGGGTATAGTTTGGTTTTTTCATCGGAATAGTCTCTCAGAATATTGAGTCTCCGACAAACCCGGTACGGTTCAACCTGATGAGCTTCGCTCATAAAAGGCTTAAATGGTTGTCCAAGTTTTTGAATATATTCCAAATGCCAAACTATATGGCTTTGCCAAAGATCTGGATTGTGTGCATCTACATCTATACTTTCTAGATCTTCAAGAATTTTTAATCAATATCAGCATAAGATTCTCTATATTTTGGCAATGTTACTCATTAAAATTGTTCTTTACATACACATAAAAATCATTTCCCACTCGATCATATTTAAAGGCCATGGTGTTACGACTCATCCATCGCTTTAAAAGTTTTTCGTAGACATTCGCTTTTTTCGTAGAGGTCGCACTAAAAGACCAATAATGAATATCATGCTTATAAATAAGCTCCTCAACTCTCTTACTAATCGCATTAAAAACTTTCATGGCAGGTAACTTTAAGTTGATATCTTCATATATGGGATCATCTCTAAATAGGGCTAGTTCAGGATGTTTACGGTAATTGATCTGGACTCTGGCACGGGGTGGTCTATTTAAAGAAAAGGAAAAACTATAATGATCAAATTTGAGTATGTAGTGCAATCCATCAATCATTAAGTCCTCTTTCAAAATCATACGATATCCTTCTTAAAATGATGACCAAGAACATTATTGTAGATTTCCATCAAGATATCTTGATCTTCCGGTGTTTGGAATGAACTGCCAAAAAAATCACGATCAGTCTTATTAAATAATTGGATAAAGTGTTTTAGAGAAGGTTTTAATTTTTTACGCTTACAGTAGGCAAAATATTCACTAGCATCTTCAAATAAAATCCACCATTCCTGGGGGCTACCAATTTGGTTCCCTCCCAACGGATGCAATTGATCAAATAGTGCATTCAGTAAATATTGGAAATTAAATCGCATACTTCCATATTCAAACTTTGGATATTCAGCATCCAGATCCAAAGCATTTACATGCTGATGAATTGCATGAGCCTCTTTTAGTATTTCTTGGACCTTTTGGTATTGTTTATAGCGAATCAAATCTTTGGCAGATATTTTTGGGAGTCGAGATAAATCCATATTGTCGCTCAAATCAGCGAGCTTAACTTCACAAGCAATCGGATTTTTAACAGTACGCTGTACCGCTTGGAAGCGATTTTCACCATTTACTTTAGTCACGGCGATAATCGCATCTATCACCTTTTGCTCAAAGCCCCAGACGTTAAGCTCATCTATTGTCGTTGGTGTATCTTCTAAAATATCGTGGAGAACAGCTGCAATTTTGGCATCAGGATGTTGTGCATTTTGCATAACACGCAAGGGGTGATGGATGTAGGGTTGCCCTGCTTTATCTAATTGACCCAAATGCCGTTCAGTTGCGAAGGAAATTGCTTTTTCTAAAGTAGCGATATGATATTCCCTTTATATTTAATCAAATTTTATTGAATTATATTAATCAATTACTGCAAATAAATAAAGTTCAACCATAGCTATTACGTCAATTTATGTCGTCTCATTAGACAAGTTTATTTTGGTTAAATCTAATTCTTTTACAAGCTGATCAGCTTTCAATTTCCTTGCCATTCTGCCCATGTTGGTTTGTGGTTCAGCTACGGCTACATCTTCATTTGCACGAGTGATAACAAATGTTTCTAGAGATTCATTTTTAAATTTTTCCCAGAATAAAGTCATTAACCATTCTGCGGCATCTTTCACTTTAACTGTTGTTTGTGAAGGCTCTTCGTTGACGTAAAGTTTAATATTGGCTTCATCATCTTGAATGCTGACTAGACATTTCGATGTGATTTGAAAGTAGTGACAAGTTTTTAGAATATTTTGATTAAAAACTGAATCCTCACAATCCTGGGGTTGTTTCACCCAAAAAAACAATTGCCCATTTTCTTTTTCATTAGCATTTGAATAATGCAAACTCAGCTGTTCAATCGTACATTTTAAGCCAAATAAAGCAGCTGCAATTTCGACTTTATGAGTGAAGACTGGAAGGATATAGATTCCTGCTTTTTCATTAGAGGTATCGCCCAATATCAGTTGATTGATAAGATCTAAATCTTGAACTGTTTTTTCAGTTTGATGTACACCCATATTTTCCTCACGATAAGCGAATTATAGTTATTTGGTTTATAAGGATTAATTTCATAACTTACTCTACGGTTTAGATATTGAATTAGCAAACCTATCGAGTATCTTTGCGACATTAATTGTCGTCAAACTAGTGTTTATTGAACCTACTGCCCTTCAGTTGAAATTATTCTGTGTTAACATTTAATGGAAAATTAAACAAATCTTTTAAATACTTTACTTCACTTATTAGTTAGATATTTATGTACTTTTCAGATCTAGATTGGATTTGAATCATACATATACATGCATTCTTCAACGAAACGTTTTTCAAGTAGGCCTTTTATGATTTATCAGTATTATCAAGAAATTAAAGACTATAACTTTTCCGAAGATCAAATCTTAGTATTTGGCTGTCATGAATTAGGTAAGCACTACTCCGGATATGCACAAACGGCTTTACATCATTTTGGTGCAAAACTAGGTCAAGGCGAAGGAAGACAAGGCCAGTCTTATGGCATTCCAACCATTGCTAAAAATGGGGAAGTATTGGATTTAAAGCTTATTCAAAACTATATCAATAACTTTAAGCAATATGCCAAAAGCAATCCTCATCTTGAGTTCTATCTCACTGAGATTGGCTGTGGGTTTGCCAATTTCAGCGTAAATCAAATTGGCCCATTATTTAAAAACTCACCGACCAATATTTATTTTCCACGCAGCTTTGTTCCATTCTTAGAAGATTTAACGGTATTTTCTGTAGAAGATATTGAACACGTGTGGAAAGCGGATGATACACATATTGAGTTGCCTTTAAACACTGGAACAACTGTACGTTTGAAGCTAGATCACCATCAGCGCTTAAACATGCAACCAAATGTTTGGGAAAGAATTAATACCAATCAAAATATTCAATATCTCACACTCAATGAACAGCAGTTTAATCAACTCGATCAAGCGATTGAAAATTTTAGAAAGGAAGAGGCTTTATTATTTTCTGAACTGATGTGACCAACAGAATTTTTTAAACCTTATTTTCTTTTTATAGATCATCGTGGCTTTGTTGCACAAAGATTTCATAACTATATGATTTTAGAAGTTTTGATTATTTTTTGATCCAAAATTAAATTTATTTAAATCAGATGCTTACATATTTATGCAACAAAGCCGCAATGTACTATGATAAAATTAATCCGTTAGGTCAGGTGGCCTAACTTAAATAAAAAAGTCTCCGACAAACCCGGTACGGTTCAATATCCGCACTGGTGGGTAAACAGGAGATGATAATATCTGATTGAACTGCTTGTTCAATGGAAACAGCTTGTGTTCCAAATTGTGCAGCATGTGCATGTGCTTTTTGTTCGGTTCTATTCCAAACCCTGACTTCAATACCGATTTTTAGTAAGTGTGATGCCATATGCCAACCCATGGCACCTAAACCGATAAATGCAACGCTTTGTGTCAAAACTTTTTCCTCATTAATTTTACTAGGATAATTGCGTTATAAATATTAAATTTTACGTTTATCAAGATGGTGGGATAGCATATCGCCACAAGCCTGTACCAGCATTACAATCACAATCAGTACCACAATCACTGCAAGCATGATTTGCATATCAAAACGTTGATAACCATAGCGATAGGCAATATCACCTAAACCACCTGCACCAATGGCACCAGCAATAGCAGAAGAGTTAATCATGGTGACAATGGTCACCGTGAATCCAGCCACAATGCCAGGCAATGCTTCAGGCAGTAATACATGCCAAATAATTTGTTTACGGTTACAGCCAATTGCTTGTGCAGCTTCAATTAAACCTTGATCAACTTCACGTAAACTGACTTCTGCAATACGCGCAAAAAATGGCGTTGCTGCAAGTGTTAAAGGTACAACAGCCGCCCATACCCCATAACTTGTGCCTACAATAAAACGGGTGATTGGAATTAATGCCACCATCAAAATAAGGAAGGGTACTGAACGGGTAATATTAACCATCCAACCCAAACTATGATTGATTTTCTTCGATGGATAAATCCCATGTTCAGATGAGCACACCAAAATAACAGCAAGTGGTAGACCAATTAAAAAGGCTAAAATCGCCGAAACACCGACCATCAATAAGGTATCGGTCGTACCAGCAATTAATAGATCAATGAGTTGATTTTGCATATCCGATAACCTCAATATTAACGATGTGCTGCTGCAATTTTTTGCTAAGCACTTCTACATCTACTTGGGTATTTTCTACTGCAACAATAAATGAACCAATTAAATGTCCTTGAATACTGTCCACATGAGTTTGGTACAAATACACAGGTTGAGCCAAAGCCGTGGTTAAATCCGTTAAGCTAGGAGCATTATTGAGTGTGCTTTCATATCGCAGTTTTAAAACCGTGTGTGTAGATGTTGCTGTTGGTGTACCAGACAATTCAATCGGTAATTCAAGCTGTTCTAAATTCAGCAATTCTTGAGTAATTTTTTGCTGTGGGTTTGAAAACACTGACCATACTTGACCTGATTCGACAATTTCCCCTTGATCAATCACCACTACCTGATCACAGATTTCACGAATTACCTGCATTTCATGCGTAATCAGCACAATGGTAATGCCCAATCTTTGATTGATTTCTTTGAGTAATGCCAACACCACAGAAGTACTTTCAGGATCTAAAGCCGAAGTCGCCTCATCGCAAAGTAAAATTTCAGGATGATGTACCAAAGCACGTGCAATACCGACCCGCTGTTTTTGTCCACCTGAAAGCTGTGACGGGTAATGGTCTGCTTTATTTTCCAAACCTACCAACTGCAGAACTTCATTGACCCGAGCATCAATTTCCTGAGCTGAGAATTTAGCAACTTTAAGTGGTAGTGCTACATTTTCACGGACTGTCTTTGCAGACATTAAGTTAAAGTGTTGAAAAATCATGCCAATGCGTTGGCGAAGTTGAATCAACTCCTGATGATTTAAAGTGGCTAAATCTTGCTGATGGATATGAATATGCCCCTCAGAAATGCCTTCTAAACCATTTAAGGTGCGAATCAGGGAGGATTTACCTGCACCGCTTTTTCCAATAATACCGAAAATTTTGCCTTTCGGAATATCGAGGTTAATGTTTTTCAAAGCATGCACTTGCTTGCCTTGTGCGTTGTAATATTTGTTGAGTTGCTGAATTTTAATATGTGGAATCGCAAACTCAACCGCTGACCCAAAACTCACCATGTTCAATTCCTTATTTCCAGCCTGGGAACCAAAGTTTTGCACCAAAGTCAGCATCTAAAGCGGCTTTCACCTTCGGTGAGTTTTGGTAAATGTCGACAAATTTACGTAACTTACCATCTACGTCTTCATAGTCTTCACGTACTGCAAATAAAATCGCAAAACGTTTATCGGTATTTGAGTCAAAAATTAACGCTTTTTCAGGATCAGCGGTTTTTGCAAGGCGAAGATAGTGCGGATAGCCAAACGCCAAATCTGCTTCATCAATGGCACGTGCTGTTTGAGGACCTTCAACTTCAATGAATTGTAATTTTTTCGGATTGCTCGAAATATCTTTTAAACCTGCTAAAAAGTTATCAGGCTCATTTAATGTAATCAGATTGGCCTGCTGTAACAGTTGTAAGGCACGACCTTGATTGACAGGGTCATTCGGCACAACAACTTTGGCTTGCTCAGGAAGTTCGGCAAAGCTGCTATATTTTTTAGAATAAAGCCCCACATGCGTTGCTGCACCTTTAGCAAAGGCTTTAATTTTAAAATCAGTTTCTTTTTTAGCATTGTCTAAAAATGGTTGATGCTGAAAGAAATTGGCATCAATGTCACCATGATTTAAGGTAATGTTTGGCGTATTCCAATCTGAAAATTCGACCAACTTTACATCCAAGCCTTGTGCTTTAGCTTCATCAGCAGCCACTTGTAATGGCTTGGCAAATGATGGGCTAATGCCAATCACCAACTGTTCATTGCCTGATTTTTTGTTGATGCTCCAAAAGCTTAAACCTGCAATGACTGCCACAACAATTAATCCAATCACAATCAATTTAATAGGTTTTTTAGTTGCTGTACTCATGTTATTTCTCTCATTCTTTCAATGTTTTAAATTTTTAAGCGCTTTGTTTATTTATCAAAGTTGATGGTCTACATCTAAAGTGTGCAACAGGATGTCGTTCTGGTAAGCGATCGCCTTGTCCTGCCAATTTATGGCGTAAACTGCCTTGTTGATATTCAGTTTTATAACGCCCACGTTGTTGTAATTGTGGAATCACATATTTAATAAAATCTTCATGCGACTCTGGGGCAACGGTACGGGTTAAATTAAAGCCATCAATCCCTGTTTGATCGACATAGTCAATCAGTTGCTGTGCTACGGTTTCACCACTCCCAATAAAGATTGGATAACGACCACCTAAAGCATGTTGGTCTTTTAAATCTTTAATGGTGATTTTTTTCTCTTTAAAGCGTTGATTTACTGAAGCAATGCTATTGGTTTGCTTGTACGGAATCGCTTCATCTTCTTGATATTGGCTTAAATCAATGCCGACAGAACTTGAGAAATGTGCAAGTCCTGCTTCCGGGCTTGCATAACGTCGATATTCGGCAAATTTTTCTTCTGCAAGTGCATCTGTTTCTGCGGTGACCACGGTAATGCCCACAAAGATTTTAATGTCTTCTGCATGACGCCCTTGCTCTACCGCAAGCTGACGAATTTTATTGACTTGTTGCTGTGCTTTTTCGATGCTTTCACCGCCAATAAACATCGCTTCTGCATGCTGAGTCGCAAAACCTAGCCCTTTAGGTGATGCGCCTGCTTGGAATAAAACAGGTGTACGCTGAATGGAAGGTGCAACTTGGAAAACACCTTGGCTTTGATAAAATTTACCTTGATGATTGATCGCATGGACTTTGCTTGGATCGGTAAAAATACGATTCACTTTGTCTTTTTTAATCGCATCATCTTGCCAAGAACCTTCCCAAAATTGATAGCACAACTCTAAAAATTCTTCAGCTTGCTCATAGCGTAAATCGTGCTCTTTTAAGCCATCTTGCCCTACCAAACGCGCTGCACTGTCTAAATACCCAGTCACGATATTCCAGCCTAAGCGACCTTGGGTTAAATGATCCAAACTGGCAAAACGACGTGCAAATTGATACGGATTTTCATAACTTAAATTAACGGTAATACCAAAGCCTAAATGCTCAGTCACTGCCGCCATTGCAGAGACCAATGTCGTTGGATCATGGCTAGGTAATTGAATCGATTCTCTTAAAGTTAAATCTAAACCATTTTGATAAACATCATATGAGCCTGTGATATCCGCAATAAACAAGCCATCAAACAAACCTTTTTCTAAGGTTTTGGCTAAATCTGTCCAATAGCTGAGTTCATCAAAACGATGCGATTGGTCACGCGGATGCGTCCACAAGCCATGATTAATATGACCTACACAATTCATGTCAAAGGCATTGAGTAAGATTTGTTTCATTACAATGTCCCTCGACGTGGTGGTAGCGTTTGATTTAATGCAAATTGCCCAATAAAGTAATATTTCCAACGTGCCGCATCATGCAAGGTGTGCACACGGGCGTTACGCCAAAAACGATCTAAACCATCCTGACGTTGGCTACCACGGCTACCTGCCAGCTCTATCAGTTTTGATGAAGCTTTTAAGGCGGTCTCACTGCTATGCGCACGAACTTTTGCTACATCAAGTGATGCTTTGGCAACATTCTCCGCTGTAGGTTGTGGTCGAGCTTCTTCAATAGAGTGTGCCGCTTGTTTTAATAAGACTTCGCTAGCACGAACGTCCACAGCCACACGACCTAGCTCATAAATGGTCAATGGATCTTGTGTTGCATAATCGACATGTGCATCAATCCAAGGGCGAGCTTGTTTTACCCGTTGAATAGTTTCATCAAATGCAGCACGAGCAATTCCGACCTCAATCGCTGCATGCATGATTTGTGCAAATGGTCCCACCAATGTTGGTAATGAAAATGCGGTATCAAATGGAATCACATCTTCTGCTTTCACTTGCACTTGATTAAATTTGACTGTGCCACTACCTGTGGTGCGTTGTCCAAATCCAGTCCAATCATCGATCAGCTCTACACCTGTACTATTACGCTCAATAAATGCTAAAAATTCACGTTGATCTTCATCTTTAACCAACGTCGGGATACGGTGTGCAAATAAACTGCCTGTGCAATAAAATTTCTCACCATTTACCACATAGCCTTGCTCGTCTTTGGTAATCGAGGTTTGTTTAATGCTGGCGTTTTTCGGTTTAAATTCTGCCAATGCATTACCAAAACGTGCGCCTGCTAAAACTTCGGCATACAATTTCTGTTTTTGTTGTTCTGTCCCTGTATTACGTAAAACTTCTAATGCATAAAAATGGTTTTGTGGAATTTGTCCAATCGAACCATCGACCCCACTCATTAAGGCAATAATTTTTGCCACGGTATAACTTGAAACGTCCGCACCACCGTATTGCTTCGGTACTGTGATGGCCCAAAGGCCAGATTGGCTATAAGCTTCTATCTGTTCAAAAGGTAAAATACGTTCTGCATCACGTTGTACAGCACCTTGCTTAAATTGATGTGCTAATTGTTCAGCAATCTCTAATGCTTCAGCATCGGTTCGAATGATATGTGCAGGTTGCGTTGGAAAATTAATTTTTTGATATGAGGTCATTTTGATTTTCCTTTAAATCCACGCATGGCGAGCTGGATAAGCATCATTTAAATAGTAGTTACCAATGGCATAGGTTTTCCAACGAACGGGGTCGTGTAAGGTATGCACCCGTGCATTTCGCCAATGCTGATCTAAATTGTGTTGACTTAAACTGGCACGACTTCCGCCAAGCTCTAATAATTTTTCAGAAATGAGTAGGGCGGCATCATTGGCATAGACTTTGGCTTCTGCCATTAAAATCGAAGCTTTTGCGGCTTGTGCATCGGTGACAGTAGGATATTGATCGAGTTCATCTAAATACTCCGCAGCTTCATCGAGTAATAAAATAGCGGCATCGAGTAAAATATTTAGGCGTCCCACTTCTTGTAAGCTAAAGTGTTCTAAACTGGCTTTGTCTACACCACTGTCAATGATCGGGCGTGCTTTATGGACGGCTTCTAAAGTGTCTTGAAAAGCAGCTTCAGCAATACCGACGTCAATCGCAACCTGCATTAATTGCGAAAATGCACCACGATAATTCGGCTGATTGCCTAATAAACGCTCATCAAAAATCAGTAATGGATTCACTTCAACATGCTGAATCTTGACTGTACCGCTTGATGTAGTTCGTTGGCCAAAACCATTCCAATCATCAATAACTTCCACACCTTCAGCGTTGCGATCCACTAAGGTCAGAACCACGTAGCCTTCGGGATGTATCGCTTTTATTGCCAACCAATCAGCAAAATAACGACCATTTTCAATGGTTAGAGTAGTTTCTAATGTTTTAGTGTCTTTAGTGTTTCGCTCTGGACCACCATTGGCAAGACGTTTGCCATTTAAAATTTCATTAAATACAAAGGATTTTTGTTCATCACTTCCCATGATGTTTATCATGTTTAACAGTGCAATTTGATTTTGTGGAATCTGACCTAAACTTGAATCTGCTTTATTAATGATACGAAACACTTTGGCTAAAGTTTTATTTGATACCTCAGCACCTCCAAAACGCTTTGGTATTCGAATTCCACCTAAGCCTTTTTGGCTAAATAACTCAACTTCTTCAATAGGTAATAGTTGCTTTTGGTCACGTTTGTTTCGACCTTCTAAGGCATAATCTGCAACCTGATAAGCTGCATGAATTGCCTCATGATCTTGTTTAATTACATGTGTATGAGCGTTAATTAAATAAGACATAATGACACCTATAAATGAATGTTTTTAAGTTATGTCTAAATTCACTCAGAAATAAGTGATAAATATAGGAAAAAGTATTAATAAAAATGCTTAATACAATATGAGCTAAATTTAGTCACTTTATTCATAATTTAAGTATATGAAATTTATAATTTTTAATATTATCAATCATTTGTGTTTCGTGCTGATTGCAGTTTTTTAGATATTTTTGGAACAAATATAGAAAAGAGGTTATTGATAGTAAAATTTAATATTTGTTTTCAATTTGCTGTACTACAATAAGTAAGCGTCCGCTGAATCCCATACCAATTTTAATTCGATTTAGGTTTCCAGCAGTGTGGCAGTAACTCTTCAATCTGGGTCACTTTATGTGTCGGCAGCCTTTTCAGCACATCACTTAAATAGGCATACGGATCCAAGCCATTCAGCTTTGCTGACTGGATTAAAGTCATGATGTTTGCCGCTCGCTGGCCG
>NZ_JAYJLK010000027.1:0-38672 GCF_051948795.1 Acinetobacter sp. Lyrl_1 | reverse complement strand
AAAAATTTACAGCACTTCTTCCACCTGCAAAGTGTGGTAATAAATTTGATTACGTCCCAACTGTTTCGCACGGTACAAGGCTTGGTCTGCACGTTGTAAGAAATCGCTTTTAAAAATGTCCGCCTCACCTTTATAGACGGTAAAGCCCAAACTGATGGTGACATTACTGTCAACCAAAGATTGACTATGTGGAATCGCTAAACGCTCAACCGCTTTAAAAATATTGGAAGCCACAGCATACGCACCATGCGCATCGGTTTCTGGCAATAACACCACAAATTCTTCACCACCATAACGCGCAACAAAATCCATGTGACGAATTGAGTCTTTAATGGATTTGGCAATCGCTGAAATGACTTCATCTCCCTTTTGATGCCCATAATGATCGTTATATTTTTTAAAAAAATCGACATCGATAAAGAGTAAAGACAATGGCACTTCATCATGCCGTGCCTGTTCGAAATAGCTGTCCAGCATTTCATCAAAAGTACGTCTGTTGGATACTTTAGTCAGCGCGTCATGCTGACTTAAATGCAACAATTCTTCAGCATGAATACGGTTAATTTTTTCACTAAGTCGGGCTTGGTGCATGACCAAAAAAATCATCCGCTCACGGGTACACAGCATTTTACTGATTAAAAAACCCACTACCGTACTGCCAACCAACACCCGCCCCATCACCATCACATCAATTGGAATATACAAGGTTAATAGCATAATCATGGCAACCACAGCCGCCATTAACCCAGTCAGCAGCATGTGAAACGGCTTCACCCCCGTCAGTACAAAACCCATAATATAAATCATGCTGATGATCATCATGGCTTGGTGTCTAAACACTTCGGTATGCACCGTCATGGTCAGCCAGGTCATCGACACAATGGCCCAAAAAATCATAGCCATGGCGGCATAGGCATAATACGGGCGCAAAATTTTATAATGGGCAAAAAAGAACAGGGTCAGTAAGCAAAACGCGCCATTGACCAAGCCTAGTAAAGAGTGGATAAAATCGTGTTTAAAAAAATTACGATCAATAATCCAATAATCCCCAGTAATCATCAGCACGGTGATAATAAAGTAGATGAGTACGCCCGACCAAAAATATTGGTTAATGTTGTGCCGAGCTTGTTCAAGATGCTGTTGCCAAAACTCAACTTCCAGTTGTTTCGGAAAAACCTGCCCCGCACGTTTACGTTGACGTTTAATCAACTCTTCATTTTTTTCTTTGTCGTACTGTAGCTTGGCTAACTTATATTTGTATTCCATGGATGCTTTAAATTCCATTTAATCACGATTGTTGCACAGCAAAACTGTAACAACCTGAATATAATTTTTTTAGTGGTTTAAAAATAACACAATGTCGAAACAATTAATTCAGGCATTTCTATTTTTTATGGCTTTCGACGTTACCATTTTAACATTTATAGATTATCATCTGTTTTATTTTTCAGACTGGCAGCGCCTTGAATACGATTACTCTTATCCAGCCAGATGACTGGCATGCTCATTTACGTGATGGTTTAGCACTACAACGTACTGTTCCCGATCTTGCCAAGCAATTTTCACGCGCAATTTGTATGCCTAACCTTGTTCCACCAGTAAAAACGGTAGAAGAAGCGGAAGCGTATCGTGAACGCATCATGGCACACGTCCCTGAAGGTGTAAATTTTGATCCGCGTATGGTGTTGTATTTTACCGATCAAACCTCTCCCGAAGAAGTCAAGAAAATTAAAGCCTCTGCGCATGTGAATGCCATTAAACTTTACCCTGCTGGCGCGACCACCAATTCAGACAATGGGGTGAGCGACATTCGTAAAGTATATGCGGTGATTGAGCAACTTGAAGAACAACAAGTGCCATTATTACTGCACGGCGAAGTCACGCACAATCATGTCGATATTTTTGACCGTGAAAAACGTTTCTTAGATGAAGTGCTTTCACCATTATTACAACAATTTCCAAACTTAAAATTGGTGCTTGAACACATTACGACCTCTGAAGCAGCGCAATTTGTTTTAGAACAAGGCCGTAATGTCGCAGCAACCATTACCCCACAACATTTATTATTTAACCGTAATGATATGTTAGTAGGTGGCGTAAAACCGCATTTCTATTGTTTGCCTATTTTAAAGCGTCAAACCCATCAACAAACCTTATTAGAAGTCGCAACTAGCGGAAATCCTAAATTTTTCTTAGGGACAGATAGCGCACCGCACTCAAAAAATGCCAAAGAAAATGCATGTGGCTGTGCAGGCTGCTATAGTGCGCCTACGGCAATTGAGCTTTATGCACAAGCTTTTGATCAAGTTGGACGTATTGACCGCTTAGAAGGCTTTGCAAGCTTCTTTGGTGCAGATTTTTATGGTTTGCCGCGTAATACCAACACCATTACTTTGGTGAAAGAAGAGCAAATCATTCCAACCAGTTTAGACTACTTGGATGGTGAACAAATTATTCCGTTATATGCGGGTAAAACCATTCAATGGAGAAAAGTGTGACAGATACAACTTTGCCCGTGATGGGGCAACGTTTTCGTGGTTTTTTGCCTGTGGTGGTCGATGTGGAAACCGCAGGCTTTAATGCCCAAACCGATGCTTTGTTGGAAATTGCTGCCATTCCAATTATTTATGATGCGGATGGCAAATTTGTACCAGGTGAAGCGTATCATGCGCATATCAACCCGTTTGAAGGGGCAAATTTAGACCGTCGTTCGTTGGACTTTATTGGGATTGATCCTTTCAACCCTATGCGTATGGCTATGGCTGAAGATGAAAAAACCGCATTAAAACGGATTTTCAAATCAGTCAATGAAGTGCGTCGCCAACAGAATTGTACCCATGCCATTTTGGTCGGTCACAATGCGCATTTCGATTTAGGCTTTGTACAAGCAGCCATTGCCCGCACAGGCACGAAAAACCAAAACCCATTCCACAGCTTTTCAGTGTTTGATACAGTGACTTTAAGTGCGGTGATGTTTGGTCAAACGGTGCTGGCAAAATCATGCATTCAGGCAGGTATTGAGTTTGATGGCAAAGAAGCTCATTCAGCTTTATACGATACGCAAAAAACTGCAGAGCTGTTTTGTTTTATTCTAAATAAACTTGCGCCGCACATGGTAGAGAACTTACTCAACACAGATCAATAATACGATTTGTACTCGAACATTGAGATGTTTACAGGATGACAGACTGCGTTTGTCGTCCTGTTTTCTTTTTAGTGTTGTGGTTTTGATTCGTGCTTTTCAACCACAAGACTGAGCATCAAAATGATTTTTACTGCGAATCAGCTTTTATGCATGCAGTCTTTTGAGCTGGCTTTGGTTATAATGGCAATATTCCAATTTGTGTTATTGATTCTGCCATGTTGAAAAAAATTGTCTTGGTTTTGGTCATTCTCGCGCCTTCTGCGTTGTATCTTTATATTGTGAATCGTGAGCCTGCTCAACCTAAACCAAGCACTCAACCCGCAGCCACACAAACAACAACCACTGAAAAGCAATATCAAACCCCTGATCATTAAAATGATGCACCGTATTCAAATTTACATGCACTGATTTATTTTTAAAGATGTATTATTTTTTAAGCAAATAACAAATAGTGCGGCAGTTTTTTTAGATTCAGGTTTGACACTGTCGCTAAAAATTCATAATATACGCATCACCTCGCAACGTCCCTATCGTCTAGAGGCCTAGGACATCGCCCTTTCACGGCGGTAACCGGGGTTCGAATCCCCGTAGGGACGCCATTTATCGTGCTATACGATCATTTCTAATCCAAATTTATTATTTCAAGATTGCAGATTTGTAGTTTTTCTCTACAATACTTCGCTTCATTTCATTTTTTCTCCTATCACTTATGCCGTCATCGAATCATCAAAATGATGCTGTGCATCAAGGCAATACTATGCCTTTAAAACGTGCAATGAGTACCCGCCATTTGGTTATGATTTCATTGGGCGGAGCCATTGGTACAGGTTTATTTCTTGGCTCAGGTGAAGTGATTGCACAAACAGGGCCTATTGGCGCAATTATCGCGTATATTTTTGGTGGTTTAATTGCCTACATGGTCATGCTGTGTTTGGGCGAACTTGCCGTACACTTGCCTGTTTCAGGTTCATTTGGTGCTTATGCCAAACAATATATTGGCCCAGGCACGGGTTATACCATTACTTGGCTGTATTGGCTCACGTGGTCAGTCACCTTGGGTACAGAGTTTACCGCTGCTGCCTTGCTCATGCAGGAATGGTTTCCGCATATTTCCATGTGGATTTGGACACTCATTTTTGGTGGCGTCGTGTTCAGTTTGAATATGATTTCAACCCGCCTTTTTGCAGAGTCTGAATTTTGGCTGTCATTAGTCAAAGTAGTCACCGTAATTGCCTTTATTGTTTTGGGTTTAATGGCTATTTTTGGCGCTGTATCTTATCAAGGTTATAGCTCCGCACCATTATTCAGCAATTTGACCGCACAAGGCTGGTTTCCTGAAGGTTTATTCCCTATTTTTGCCACCATGTTAATTGTGAATTTTGCCTTTTCAGGCACTGAGCTAATTGGTGTCGCTGCAGGTGAAACTAAAGATCCTGCCAAAAATGTACCCAAAGCCATTAACACTGCCATTTTCCGCCTGTTGATTTTCTTTGTGGGTACAATTGTCGTGATCAGTGCCTTATTGCCTCATCAGGCTGCAGGTTTGGCCGCTGAAGGCGTCAGCAGCAGTCCTTTTGTGACCGTGTTTAATCAGATTGGTATTCCTTATGCAGAAGATATTATTCGCTTTGTGATTATTACAGCTTTACTGTCTGCTGCAAACTCTGGCTTATTTGCAGCTTCACGGATGATGTGGTCGTTGTCACATCAAAAACAATTACCGCAAATTTTCTCTAAAGTGAATGCACACGGTATTCCATACATTGCAGTGATGGTAACGATGTTAGGGGCAATGCCAGGTTTATTGTCTGAACAATTCGCACCTGAAACCATCTTTAAAAACCTGTTGGGTGTGGCTGCATTTACCATGGTCGTGGTCTGGATGAGCATTTGTTTAAGCCAGTTTAACTTCCGTCGCCAATGGTATAAACAAGGTAAAACCGTGCAGGACTTAGGTTTTGCTGCACCGCTATTTCCAATAGTGCCTATTTTAGGTTTTGTGTTCTGTTTTATTACTTGCTTAAGTATGGTGTTTGACCCTGAAATGTGGGCTGGCTTTATTGGCTGTATGATTTTTATTGCACTGTGCTATATCAGCTATTACACGATTTATCATCTAAAATCATAAGTCTATATTCAACAGTTCACTTTAAAAATGAATACGAACAGGAGGGTAATCTAAAAGATTATTCTCCTGTTTTATTTTTGCGTTGTATTTAGATTAAAGATCAATCTTGTTGTTACATAAATTATTAAACTAGCTGAACTAAAAATGTGCACACTTCAAATTGTGTGAAAAGCATGATTTTTACCACTTAAATGCAATGACTTGAGCTGAATAGTTTTAATTTTATTCAGTTGAACATTTTTTTCAGAATTATTGCAGAAAAGCGTTTGACACCCCCCCCTTATACGCCCTATTATACGCCCACCTCTGAAACGTCCCTATCGTCTAGAGGCCTAGGACATCGCCCTTTCACGGCGGTAACCGGGGTTCGAATCCCCGTAGGGACGCCAATTTCAGAAGTAGATATTTTTTTAAGTCCCTATCGTCTAGAGGCCTAGGACATCGCCCTTTCACGGCGGTAACCGGGGTTCGAATCCCCGTAGGGACGCCATATTCTCAACAACTGCATTGGTTGTTACATGGTTTAAAAATATAAACTTCTATTTGTCCCTATCGTCTAGAGGCCTAGGACATCGCCCTTTCACGGCGGTAACCGGGGTTCGAATCCCCGTAGGGACGCCATATTCGAGATGTTTACATCTCAACAAAAAGCCCAATCAATATGACTTGGGCTTTTTGCTATCTAACGCATTAGTTTTATATTTCAATCTGTGCGGACTGATTCAAAAACCATAGTTTAAGCTTTGAATCCGTCCACTGAGGTTTGAAAAATACGAATCAAGCTGATTTACGTGAGTTGACCTGTCCTTTAATCACCGCAGTTAAATTGCCTTTTAAATATTTGAAAAAGACTTTTAAAGGCGAGAGTTTCGGGTTTGGACGCTTGCCTTGTGCAATTGCTTTGAACTGCGCGGCATACCAAATAATTTCCATAATTGCCATTTTATCAATCATCGGGATACCAGTTTTAATTTTATCGACCCCGTAACGTACATCTTGACCCGCCAACAAACGGTTGGCTAAATCGGTTTCTACCGCAAATGGTCGGGCGATCCCAATAAAGTCACATGCACCACTGTCCAAAGCAGCATTCATGGCAACTACCGTTCTAAAACCACCTGTCACCATTAAGTGGCATTTCACCTGACTGCGAATCAATTCCGCAAAAGATAAAAAATAGGCTTCACGGGCAATGGTACTTGGTTTACGTTTATCAGCTTTAGAGCCTGCCATCGCGGGTGCTTCATAAGTACCACCTGAAATTTCAATCATATCTATACCTGCTTCATCCATGGCTTTAAACACGCTAATCACTTCTTCTTCAGTGATGCCGCCACGTTGAAAATCTGCAGAGTTTAGTTTGACTGATACAATAAAATTGTCTGAGGTCGCTGCACGTACCGCTTGATAAATTTGCATCAAAAAGCGCATACGGTTTTCAATATTGCCGCCCCATTGGTCTTGGCGTTTATTGGTCAGTGGCGATAAAAACTGGCTGATCAAATAGCCATGCGCACCATGCAGTTGAATCCCTTCAAAGCCCGCTTGCTCACAAATCTGTGCAGCTTTGGCAAAACGCTGAATAATATCGAGGATTTCATCTTCATGTAGTTCACGTGGTGTACCAAAACTCAAAGCTAAACTTGGACTAAAAGGCACAGCCGAAGGTGCAACCGTTTCTTTATTCAAACCTTTCGGACATTGCCGCCCAGGATGTGACAACTGTACCAATTGCACCATGCCATAACGTTTACCAACTTCTGCCCACTGTTTGAGCTTTTCTATATCTCGGTCTGATTCAATTCCCACAACACCCGGTTCATTTTTGGCACGTAAATCGACCATTACGTTGCCAGTGATGGCACAGCCCAAACCACCTTTTGCCCATGCTTCATATAGACCTAAATGCAGGCTATTCGGCTGCCCTGCCGTGTTGGCAAGCGCCTCACTCATCGCGCCTTTAATGATGCGATTTTTAAACATGGTATTACGAATCTGAATTGTTTCGGCAAGATGGCTCATACACTGTTCCGTATTGTGTTTTATTGGTCTTTTTTACTCTAAAGATTTTTCGGAACAGGTCAATGCCATTTTGACAAATCTTATTGTCAAAATGGTAAAACAAGTCAGCCAGCCGAAATAGCTGTTTAAAAATATTGAAGGTTTAATACTCACTGGCAGCAATCAATTGACGGGTATATTCTGTTTGCGGATGGCTAAATAACTGTACAGTATCTTGAAATTCCATGACTTTCGCTTGATGCAGCACCAACACTTTTTGACACAGTGCTTTCACCACTTGCAAATCGTGGCTAATAAACAAATAGCTCATCTGTTCTTGCTGCTGCAAACGGCGTAACAGCTGCACGACAGCACGTTGCGTGGTACGGTCTAAGGCAGAAGTCGGCTCATCCATAATTAACAGTTTAGGACGCAGCACCAACGCGCGTGCTAATGCAATCCGTTGTCGTTGCCCACCCGACAATTCATGCGGATAGCGTTGTTTAAAACTCACAGGCAATTCCACTTTGCTTAGAGCTTCATCAATGCGCTGGATGATTTCAGGCTTGGACAATTGTTGCAATGCCAAACCCTCACCAATGGTTTGCTCCACATTTAAACGTGGATTTAAGCTGCTAAACGGGTCTTGAAATACAATTTGAAACTGCTGACGTAAGGGACGCAATTGGCGTTCATTCAGTTGATTCAGATCTTGCCCAAGTAGTTCAATTTTTCCCTCACTTTCAATCAGTCTTGCAATGGAAAGTGCCAATGAACTTTTACCCGAACCGCTTTCACCAACAATACCAATCGATTGACCTTGCGGAAGTTCGAAGCTTAACGGTTCAACCGCAACCACATAATCTTTAACCCGATTCAGCAAGCCTTGTTTAATCGGGAATTTCACAGCAACCTGATCTAACGCCAAAACAGTCGGCAACTCATCAATTTGCAAAGCTTCGCCAAAATCATGGTTTAACAAATTTTGAGTATAGGCTTGCTGCGGTCTATTAAAAATATCTGCCACACTGCCCTGTTCTTCGACCCGTCCATGATTCATGACAATGACCTGATCTGCATATTGTTTGACCAAGTTCAAATCGTGGCTGATCAAAATCATGGCCATATTATGACGCACTTGCAGGCTTTTTAATAAATCCAAAATCTGCGCCTGCAAAGTGACATCTAAAGCAGTGGTTGGTTCATCGGCAATTAAAATATCGGGATCAAGTGCCAACGCCATTGCGATCATCACTCGCTGACGTTGCCCCCCAGATAATTCATGTGGGTAACGCTTTAGTTTTTCTTCAGGCTGAGGAATGCCAACATCCTCAAGTAATTGCAATACCCGAGCACGCGTTTTTTCCTTGCTCCAACCTTGGAGCAACAAACTTTCACCAATAATTTTTTCCACGCGATGCAACGGATTTAAAGCCGTCATCGGTTCCTGAAAAATCATGGCAATTTTTTGACCACGAACTTGCCGCAATTGTTGCGGTTTAAGGCGAAGTAAATCCTGTTCTGCAAAGATTGCCTGACCTTGCACCTGTAAATGTTCGGGCAATAAACCTAGCAACGCCAAACTGCTAATAGATTTTCCAGAACCACTTTCACCGACTAACGCAATAGTTTCGCCTGCATGCAGCTCAAAGTTTAAATCGTGCAGCAAAACCTGTTCCTGCTGCCGAATATGCAGATGACTGACTGTTAGCAATACTGCAGGCTGTGACGCATTTGAAGGTTTAACGTCTTGGATCGAATGCATCACGGGTCGCTTCTCCAATATAAATCAACAAGGACAGCACAATCGCTAAGGTAAAAAAGCCTGACAACGCTAACCACGGTGCATTTAAATTATTTTTGCCTTGTAACAGCAACTCACCTAAAGATGCTGCATCGGGCGGTAAGCCATAACCTAAAAAATCCAGTGCAGTTAAAGCTGTAATATTGGCGGTTAGCATAAATGGCAACTGCGACAAACTCGAACTCATGGCATTGGGTAAAATATGCCGAAACATAATGGTACGATCGGTTACGCCTAAACTTCGCGCTGCACGGACATAATCAAAATTTCGGGCGCGTAAAAACTCTGCCCGAACTAAGCCGACCAGTGTCGTCCAGCCAAACAGCAGCATAATTACAAATAACCAATACACACTTGGGGTAAACATGCTGACCAAAATCATCACCATGAACAGCATCGGTAAACCACCCCACACTTCTAAAACACGCTGACCAATTAAATCAACCCAACCACCGTAGTAGCCCTGTATTGCCCCGACCAAAATACCTAGAGCTGCCGATGCAAAAGTCAATGCAAAGCCAAATAACAGCGATACACGCAAGCCATATAAAATTCGCGCCAACACATCACGTCCTTGGTCATCTGTACCTAGCCAGTTTTGTGCAGTTGGTGGTGAAGGTACAGGCACGGTCAAATCTAAATTCGGAGTCTGGTAAGAAAACTCAATGAGCGGCCAAACTGCCCATCCTCGGTCTGCAATCAGTTGTTGCACCACAGGGTCTTTATAATCGGCTTCGGTTTCAAATACGCCCCCAAAAGTCGTTTCAGGATAAGCCTTTAACACTGGCAGATATAAAGATTGCTCATATTTGACCAATAACGGTTTGTCATTGGCAATCAATTCTACAGCCAAGGACAATACAAAAATAATGATAAAGACAATGAAACAACCAAAACCCAATTTATTCTGTTTAAAACGCTGCACACGTGCCTGCATGATCGGTGACATTATTTTGCCCCTCGCGACTCAAAACTAATACGTGGGTCAATCACCTGATATAACACATCACTGATTAAGCGCAGAATTAAGCCCAATAAGGTAAAAATAAACAAAGTACCAAAAATTACAGGATAATCACGCTGCACAATCGCCTCAAAACCAAGCAGGCCTAATCCATCCAAATTAAAAATAATTTCGATGAACAAGTTCCCGACAAAGAAAATACCCACCAACGCTTCGGGCAAACCTGCAATCACAATCAGCATGGCATTACGAAACACATGCCCATATAACACACGCGATTCGGTTAGACCTTTAGAACGTGCCGCCAACACATACTGCTTGTTTAATTCTTCCATAAACGAGTATTTGGTGAGATAAGTCAGCCCTGCAAAACCACCAATCACCATCGCCAATAAAGGCAAAGTTATGTGCCAAAAATAATCGGTAATTTTTCCCCACAGACTTAATTGTGCAAAGTTCTCAGACACCAAACCCTGTAAGGGGAACCACTGAAAATATGAACCACCCGCAAAAAATACAATCAGCAAAATAGCAAAGGCAAACGCAGGAATGGCATAACCGACTGCCAACAAAATAGAAGTGGCTTTATCAAACAACAAGCCATGCTGACGGGCTTTTTTAATGCCTAAAGGAATAGAAATTAAATAAATCAGCAAGGTGCTCCATAAACCTAAAGATAGCGATACAGGTAATTTTTCCCATAACAATTGGGTCACAGGTTTATCTTTAAAAAAGCTGGTGCCAAAATCGAACTGCACATAGCTGGTGAGCATTTGCCAAAAGCGTTCATGTGCAGGTTTATCGAATCCATATTGCGCTTCGATTTTTGCGACCATTTCATCACTTAAACCTTTAGCACCTTGATAATTGCTGCTATTGGAGGTTGCAGCAGTTTCACCGCCTGTCGCCCCCATGCCCTGAAAGGCTTCGGCTTGCTGAATCGCCTGTTCGACTGGACCGCCCGGTGCAATTTGAATCACCACAAAGTTAATCAATAAAATGAAAAACAAGGTTGGAATAATCAGGAGCAATCTTTTGAGTATGTATGTGCCCATGTACTTACCTTTTGGCAATGTTCTGGTTTATCGCAAACACTGTCATGCTTGAGTTTTAAAATCGTTATTGTTGACGTAAATAATGTGCAACTTTCTTGGCTTGGGCAGCATCACTCCACCAATAATCAATTCCTGCCGATAGTTTAGGTTTGATGGCGGGCTGACGATACATATTCCAATAGGCATACCAGTTTTCACCTTTGCCATAGGTTGGAATTTGATAATACCCCGCACGCAATAAACGATCCAAAACTTTGGTACGCACAATCAATTGTTCACGATTAGGCGCACGAATCAACTGTTGTACCACTTCATCAATTACTGGGTTTTTAATGCCTGCGTAATTATAGTTTCCTGGTTGATCTGCGGCAGCACTACTCCAAAGCTGTGCTTGCTCATTGCCTGGACTTAAAGATTGCGGCATGACACTGGTGGTCATATCAAAATCGGCACGGCGCATGCGTTCAATATATTGCGGCACATCGACATGCCGAATATTTACCGTAACGCCCAGACGTTTCATATTGCGCACAAAAGGCACTAATGTGCGTTGCAAACCATCCTGATGAATTAAAAATTCAATTTGAATGGCTTTGCCTTTGGCATCGACCAATTTACCTTGCTGAAAACGATAACCCGCTTTCAAAAGCAATTCACGGGCTTTAAGCAAGCCGTTACGGTTAAAGCCACTGGCATCAGTCACAGGATACTGCCAATTTTGCAATACGCCTTGGCGTTGAATAGGATGCAGCTTGGCCAAATAGGGTTTTAAAACAGACAATTCTGCGGCTGAAGGTGTGCCTTTGGCTTCTAATTCACTGTTAGAAAAATAACTTTGCAAACGGCGATATTGCCCATAAAACAAGGCTTTGTTTTGCCATTCAAAATCATAAGCGTAGGTTAAAGCCTGCCTAAAACGAATATCCTGAAACGCATGTCTGCGGGTATTAAAAACAAAACTTTGGGTCGGAATTGGGTTTTGGTGCTGAAATTTATGCTTGACCACCATGCCCGCATTCACAGCAGGAAAACGATATTCAGTGACCCATTTTCGTGCGGTATATTCTTCATGCAACGTGTATTGCCCCGACTTAAACCCTTCGAAGGCAATATCCAGATTGCGATAATAAACATACTTCAGGCGGTCAAAATTATAGCGCCCTTTATTTACGGGTAAATCTTTGCCCCAATAATTTGGATTACGCTTATAAGTAATGCTGCGCCCTGCATCAATCCGCTCAATAAGATACGGCCCTGAACCTAAAATCGGTTCTAGGGTAATGCGAGTAAAATCACGCTTTTGCCAGTCTTTCTTAGAATAGATTGGCATTTGCGACAAAATCAGTGGCATTTCGGCATTGTTATTGGATTTAAAACTCACTTTGACCTGATGCTTAGACAAGACCGTGGTTTTATCTAAATCGGATAAATACATTTGTAAACCCGGATTGGACTTGGTCTGAAAAGCATCAAAACTGAATTTGACATCATCTGCTGTGAGCGGGCTGCCATCACTAAATTTGGCTTTAGGATTTAAATGAAAAATGACGAATGCAGTTTGCTTCGGATCATAGCTGACTTTTTCTGCCAATAAGGGATACATCACCCCGGGCTCATCTAAAGAACTGCTCATGAGTGAATCAAATAATAAATCCACTCCATCGGTGGAGCTGCCCTTGCCATTCATGTCATTTAAATTATCAAAAGTGCCATTACTGGCACGAATTAAATCGCCACCTTTGGGCGCTTGCGGGTTGGCATAAGGCATAGCCGAGCGCCCCACATACTGAGGCTGGCTATGTACGGCAATATAGGGCGTGGCTTGTAACGCAGCCCATCCAAACTGCGGCAAGACCACACAACCTAAAATACAGCCCAGATATTGATGTGTCTTTTTTATGGCAAATGACATGCACACAGCTCCTTGTGCAGTATTCCTGAGGATGCCGTCAAAACATGACATCCTCAGGATTAAACTTTACAGATTCGGGACTTTAATCACATCGCCAATACGCAATTGAGCATTTGGCTGCATATCATTTAAATCTGCCAATGCTTTGGTGTCGATGCCATAACGACTGGATAAGCCAATCAGCGTATCCCCACGTTTCACTTTATATTCAGTTACGGTTTTGGGAACTTGAATATTTTGTCCAATGCGTAAACCTGAACGTGGCGTTAAGTTATTTAAACTCGCCAATTCTGCAACCGACACACCCACACGGCTGGCAATCGAATTTAAAGACTCACCACTTTTAACGGTATAAGTTTCGGTGGCTTTACTACTGCTGCTTTTCGCAGCACTTACGACCTCTGTTTTTACTTCATTTTTTGCAGCGCTGGCATCGACTTTTAAGCGTTGTCCAATGCGGACATTGGCAGTACGTGAAAGATCATTCAGCTCTGCCAAATAATTCAATTGCAATTTATATTGGCGCGCAATACTGCTTAAAGTTTCCCCTGCTTTGACCACGTGAATATCATTGGTGGTTTCAGCCACCGCTTCAACTTGGGCTTTTTTCTCAGGAACATCCCCCGTGAGTTTAAGAATTTGTCCTGCTCTTAAACCACTGTTACGGCTTAGATTGTTTAAGTCTGCAATATAGTCTTGGCTGAGATTATATTTTGTCGAAATCGCCGATAAGGTATCGCCACGTTGTACCGTATAACGCTCAGGCACATTGACACCTGCAGGCACTTTGAGGGTTTGACCAATGCGCACACCGCTTTGCGTGCTTATATTATTTAAACTGGCGAGCTCTGCCAAAGAAATTTTGGCTTGGTTGGCAATGCTCGATAAAGTATCACCACGCTGTACTTGGTAGTTTTCAGTCGGATAGTTTGGCTCTGCTGCTTTTGTTTCTGACTTACTGGCTTCAGCTTTGCTCGCTTCCGTTTTTTGTGCAGTCACTTCATTTACAGGCACATTAATGCGTTGCCCAACCAATAAGCTACTGTTCGCGTTTAAACCTGGAGTTAAATCAGCCAATTCCTGATTTGACAAGGCATAACGGTCTGCAATCAGTTTTAAGTATTCGCCACGCTTCACTACGTAAGTTTTGGTTGCGATTTTTGCAGCCTGTTCTGCGGCTTTTTTGTCGGCTTCTGCTTTGGCTTTAGATGCAGCCGTTTCTTTTAAACTTAGACGCTGCCCTACAAATAAGCCACTGGTGGTGCTTAAGTTATTAAAATCTGCCAATTGTTTTACAGTTAAACCAAACTGACTGGCGACACCTGTTAAGGTATCATTGGCTTGCACCACGTATTGCTCAGGCATGGTTTTTGGCTTAGCAGGCTCTGCCTGTACTTGTGGCTTGGCGTCGTATAAATAAATACTGGTGCCCACATACAAAGTTGCATCTGGAGCAATTTGGTTCCACTTGGCAATATCACGCCAGTTCAAGCCATTTTTCATGGCAATACTGGCCAAGGTGTCCCCCGCTAACACGGTGTACGTGGTACGTTTGCCTTTTGGTGGTACGACCACCACTTCAGACTCCGTACGCACATAATTCTTACCTTGGTTACGCTTTGCTTCTTCTGAATCTAGGCGCGTATTTTCTGCCACACTTTTCGGGTAAGCAAAACCTTTGGTTAATTCTTTACCTTGCTGCTCTGCAACAGACAGACTGGTCTGAATAGCGGTCAGCTTAATTTTTCCATCGTATGGATCAACAATTTCAGTGCCTTGAGGCGCAATTTGTTTTAACTCAGCCACAAGTTGTTCTTGTTCTGCTTTAGAAGCCACAGGCTGCAACACTTCTTCTACAGTTTTATTGCTACCTTCTGCCTGCACTGCTGCAAGAATTTGCTCACGCTCAGTATTGGAAATTGGTGGTTCAATCCGCACAGGCTGAATATTGGCAGCAGGTGTAACAGCAACAGGAATACGCGGCGCACTTGGAATATCGCTACCCGCAGCAAATGCTGCCAAAGCGTCCGAACCTTGTGGCGTACGTGACAAACGTGTAGGCGTAGTCGTTGCTGGTTTTGAAACACTGGCTGTAGTCGATGCTGTGCTTGGTGTAGTGGTAGTTGTGACTGCCGTAGAGGCAGCAGGCTTGCCTGTAGTCGTTCTGGTTGTTGTACTGGTCGTTAACGCAGGTGGCTCAGATTTAGATGGTGTAATGGTCACACCAGAAGATGAAAACGATGGTGTGTTGCTGCTATTGCTTGCCCATAAACCGCCACCACCTTGTAGTTTTTTCAATCGTGCATCGACTGTTGGGCTTAAATCTGCAGGAATCAAAATACGCATTGGACTTTGGGTGTCAATCCGATCCCCACGATGTCCAGGGTTAAGCGAATACAGTTCGGCACGGCTGAGACCGGTAATATTGGCCACATCATTTAAATTCACCGCGCCCACATTAATTTCACGGAAGTGTGGACGGTTGGCAATTGGGGGTAAAGACACGCCATAAGCATGCGGGCTTTTAATAATTTGTGCTACCGCCAAGAAACGCGGCACATAGTTCATGGTTTCTTGCGGCAGTTTTAAAGACCAATAATCGGTTGGTAAACCTGCAGCTTTATTGCGGTTAATGGCTTGTTGAATACGACCCGGGCCTGCGTTATAAGCCGCCAATGCCAATTCCCAAGAACCAAACTGATTATACAAACTGCCCAAAAACTCATAGGCAGCACGAGTCGACTCCACGACATCTCGGCGACCATCGTACATCGAAGTTTGTTTTAAGCCGTAAATACGCCCTGTACTTGGAATGAACTGCCATAAACCTGCGGCAGCTGCGCTACTGGTTGCTGCAGGGTCATAGGAACTTTCAATCACAGGTAACAACGCCAATTCAGTTGGCATACCACGACGTTCAGCTTCTTTAACCGTGTGATACAAATAACGTGACGCACGCGCACTTAAACGATCCAAATACGGTTGACGTGAAATAAACCAGCCTCGCTGCGCTTCAATACGTGGGTTCCAATGGTTTAAATCCATTTTGAAACCAACGGTCATACGCTTCCAGACATCACCGTGTTTTAAAATTAATAAACGGTCACCTTCTACCGCGCGCATATCGGTTGCAGAGAGTAAATCTTCCAGACCATCTAAAGTACTGGCATCTAAATAACCCGAACCGACCTGACTTGAAGTGAGTGGCTTGCTCGCACCCTGCGTCGAGCTACAGCCAGTCATCAAGCCAAGGGCAGCCAATGCTGAACCTAAAACTGTAATTTTTAAAAATGAAGGTAAAGTCGGCTGCCACATGCGCGTGGTTGGTTTATACATAAAAAAATCCAAACAACTCGTATATAAATTATTTTTTAGACTTGCCATTGTAGTAGAGCTAGACAACGACACAAGGCATTAATTTAGCGCGTTTCGTCTATAAATGTTACAAGAAATTAAAAAATAGACAGGATTTACACGTCTAAACCGAATTTGCGATATACAATAGCTTTTCATTTTGATTTATTTTGCACAACCTGCGGATCTGATTTATGTCTCAAACAATCACTTTATATGTTGATGGTGCTTGTCGTGGTAATCCTGGCTTGGGTGGCTGGGGTGCGTATATTGTTTCCGAACAAGAAGAACATAAATTATATGGTGGCGAAGCTCAAACCACCAATAACCGTATGGAATTGACTGCAGCGATTGAAGGCATTTTATTTTGCCCAATGGATGCCAAGCTGATTATTTGGACTGACTCCAATTACGTCAAACAAGGCATTACCGAGTGGATTCACGGCTGGAAAAAGAAAAACTGGAAAGATGTCAAAAACCCTGACCTTTGGCAAAAATTAGATGCCACCTGTCAAGGGCGTGAAATTGAATGGCACTGGATTAAAGGTCATGCAGGACATGTAGGCAATGAAATGGCAGATCAGCTTGCCAATTTAGGTGCAGATCAAATTCAGAAAACCTTAACTACAAATACGGCTAAACACATTCGCCCTGCGCTCGAGCTTACCCCAAATGATAAAAAAAAAGCGGAATCTGATTGGTTGCTCGACGATCCTTTCGGTTTTGACTTGATCGAAGAAGATGTAGAAATTGAAACAAGTACGCTGCATCGTCCTGTAGAAATCGACGTACACAACAATCATCAGGTCAAGGTCGATCTTGAAATAATGCAGACGCCAACCACACGCCTAGCCACAGAAACAGAAACAGAAACAGAAACAGAAACAGAAACAGAAACAGAAACAGAAACAGAAACAGAAACAGAAACAACAATTGAAACTGCAATCAATGCCGTTGAAGCCGATACAGCAGCAGTAAATGATCTTTCCAATCATCCACACATTGTGATTACCCCTGCCACGCTAAGCTTACATGGTCCACGCCAATTGATTCTAGATACTGAAACCACAGGTTTTTACTATCAAGATGGTGACCGAATTATTGAAGTCGGTGCGCTGGAAATGATTAACCGTAAACTCACGGGCAGTTCCATCCACATTTATATTCAGCCTGAAAAACTGGTCGGTGAATCAGAAAACATTCACGGTATTTCAGATGAGTTCTTAAAAGACAAACCCAAGTTTGCCGAAATTGCCGATGTGCTATATCAATATCTTAAAGGTGCAGAAATTATTGCGCACAACGCCACCTTCGATATGAACTTCTTAGATATGGAGTTCAGTCGTGCGGGGTTGGGCAATTTGTCCGAAGTATGCGAAGTGACCGACTCACTGCTCATGGCAAAAAGTAAGCATCCTGGGCAAAAAAACTCACTCGATGCGCTCGTCAGACGCTATGAAATTCCTGCGCGTGACCGTACGTTCCACGGCGCATTACTAGATGCTGAAATTCTAGCCGATGTTTACTTGGCAATGACTGGCGGACAAGTCGCCTTTGATATGGATGCTCTGTCTGCAAGCGAAGAACAGCAACGTCAAAGTGATCGTTTAAGCATTGATATTGATCTTGCTGTGATTCTGCCATCAGAAGAAGAATTGGCTGCACATGAGAATTGGGTCAAACAATTTGAAGAAAAACACGGTAAACCTTGCTTTTTTGCCAAATAAAATCTACGAGTTTTGTAATTTTATGTATTTAAAGATTTGCCAGTTCAGTTATAGTTAAAGCAAATAGGACTTTGTGTATTTTGCAAAGAACCAACAAACAGATAAAACACTAGGAAAGGTGCAGATCCATGTCTTACCAAACCTCTATACATTTTGATCCAACTGCCTTACTGATAATAAAAAATGAGGTTGATAATTCTATCAAACTGGTTGAATCCGCAGTAAGCACCTTAGCAGAAGATCAAACTTTGCCTTTTGGGATTGATGATGCACTGAATCAGTTTGAACAGTGTGCTCAGGTTTTAGCCTTAATTGATATGGAAAGCTTGGCAAAAATTGCGCAATACTCAGCAGAGCTGATGCGTAAAATTATGGGGAATCCAAGCAATATCAACACGCTGGAAGTCATTGCACTTAGCGAAGGCACCACCATGCTCAAGCGTTATATTGAGTTTATTTGCCTACGTGAAGTTAAAATTCCACAATTCCTACTCGACACTTTAAACCGTTTAGAATTGGCATTGGGTAAACCATTGACTCAGGAAGGTCAGCATATTGAAACTTTATTGGACTGCATCACTCCAAGTTTCCAATTGCCGCAAGTGCCTTCTTTAGAAAAGTCGGCTTATGTGCATCGCTTATATAAACTGTCATTACATAACCTGCTCAAGCAAGAAGAATCTGCCATGGATCTTCAAGCGATTAAACTGGTAGGAACGTATTTGGCAGGTTTGGCAGAACAACATCCGAGTCAGCAATATTGGGGCTTAGTACACGTTGCCTTTAACCATATTGATAACTTGTTGTTGAATGAGCCACGTTTGCGTACTTTTATTAGTATTGAGCACAATATGCGTCAATACTTTGCTACGCCAGAAAGCTTTACCGCCAGCTTGTCTGATCTTGCGAATGTGTTGAGCCTGTGTATTAGTCAAGAAGATGAAATTTCTCAACATATTCGCAGTCAAATGAATATTGGTGAAGACTTACTCACCGACATGCAGCTCCAAGTATTCAGCCGTCATTTATATGGTCCAGATTTTGACACCATGCATACCATTAGCGATTTGGTCACCACAGAAATGACACAAATTCGCAATGATATTGAATACAACTATCAAAACATGAGTCCTGAAAAAACGCTGGAATTACAAGGCAAATTAACAGAGTTAGCAAACTTGTTTAAAGTCTTGAACTTAAATGAAGCGCATTTGGACTTAGAACGCCAAGCTGAATCATTAAGCCGTCCTGAATTACTCAAAGATGAAAACTTTGCCCAGCAATTAATGAACGTGATTTTATCGGCCATGAACTCAATCGGTGTGCTTGAACGTCACCACACCTCTAGCCGTTTGCAGTTACGTGTGAATAATATGAACATTTCGCTAGATCGTTTAGATGAAGCACACGAAGCCTTGCTGACTGAAACCAAGTTACTGATTGACTTAATCACGCAAACACTGACACAGCACCTACAAACTCAAAGTGTTGCAGATTTAGAGCATACTTCAGCGCAAATTCGTGAAGTTGCAGGGGCAATGTTGTTCTTGAATGCTGAAAGTGGTCAAAAAGCACTGAAAGTATCTGCAAATTTTGTGCATGCACAAGTTGAAGCAGGGCAAAACTTAACAGCTGAACAGGTCAACAATATCTTAGATACGCTTGCCAGTGCAGATATGCTGATTGACAATTTAAAGAACAAACAACCTGTTCTGCAAAGCATGTTTAAGGTAGCATTGGACAGTAGTGAAAAATTGAAAACTGTAGCCTAATGACTGAACTCTCACTTGCATATATTTTTCAGCAACAACAACTTTTGGTCGATGAAAACTTCCAATTACCACGTGTGGAAAAGTTGGCAAGTGATTTAAGTTTTAGCTCGGGTGATCAAGTGATTGCCCGAGATCTACTTGAAGATGAATCTATCCCTGAAGGCTTTCAACTGGTTCCAATCCGACAACTTTTACAAGTCTGGAACACCCAACAGTTTGAACAAGCTAGCCGTGCCATTCAGTTACTCGAATGGCGTCGCAATCATAAATTCTGCAGCCATTGCGGTCATAAAACCGAAGTCCATGCGACTCAATATGCCATGGTCTGCCCTGCTTGTGGCTATCACCAATATCCGCGCGTAAATCCATGTGTCATTACCGTGATTACTCGTGGTGAAGATGAAGTCTTATTGGCGCGTAATGCACGCAATAAACTGCCCATTTACGGTTTAATCGCAGGCTTTGTTGAAGTGGGTGAAACACTCGAAGAAGCAGTACGTCGTGAAACTTTTGAAGAAGTTGGCGTACAACTTAAAAATATTCAGTATCTTGCCAGCCAGCCGTGGCCTTTTCCAAGTAACTTAATGATCGCCTTTAAAGCTGAATATGCAGGCGGTGAAATTCAGTTACAGGAAGAAGAAATTCGTGATGCACAGTTCTTTAAGTTTGATCAACTGCCTGATATTCCATTTAAAGGCAGTATCGCCCATGCCATGATTATGCATGTGACCCAAGGCACGCCTGTGGCAGATGACACCAAAGCTTGGCTATAAGTCTAATTCGCAATCTTGCATTTAAAAAACCGTTGCACCCCATAAGCTGCAACGGTTTTTTTAATTACCATTTTCCACAGAAGATCAATCAACATCACGCATCTTTAAGTGCCTGATCTAAAGCACGCATAATTTGGCGTTTGGTCGCAAAGAAACGACTAAACAAACTCGACACCGATGCCATAACACTGACATGCCCTGTTTTTGGAATGACAATAATTTCACTATGATTGCCATATTTCTTTAATACGTGGTCGAAGTCTGTGGCATTACTTGCCCCCACAATTTGATCTTTTTCTGCCACCAATAAATAGTGTTTGACTGAATTCGGCTCCACAAAATAATACGGCATCACATCCTGATACGGCACCTCTTGATCAAAGGCATCGGCACATAGCGGATCATCCTTATAATCAAAATGATAAGGCCCTGCCAAACCAATAATCGCACGAATGTGATCTTTACAGCTTAAAGCATAGGGCTGGGGATGGTACAACAAGGACATCACATTAAATGCCCCAGCCGAATGTCCCATCAATACCACCTGTGCCGTAGAAATACCCAGTTTGTGTTGCTGCTGAGTCAAGTAATTCAGTGCAAGAGTTAAATCATCAATATAGGTGGGAAAAATATGCTGTGGCGCGAGTTGATAGTTCATCACCGCAACATCAAAGCCTTCTTTTGCAAAAGCTTCGCCCACAAAACGATAATCCTGCTTATCGCCACGTGACCATGCCCCACCATGCACAAACACCATGAGTGGACACTGCGGGCGTGGTGTTGTAGTGCGGTACAAATCCAGACGATGTCGCGCACGTAAACCATAAGCAATATTGCTTTGAACGGTATAACCCTGACGTGGGGTTAAACGGTTCAGCGCATAGCTGCCCAAACTATACAGGCGAAATTCTTCATAAATACGTTTCGCCTGTTCTAAAGTTTTATTCAGTTGTTTAAACCAGTGTCCCACATTATTGAACATGTGTCGGTTCAACCTGATCTGGGTCAATCGCGACTGGCGTTTGTGTTTCTGGAGCAACCATTGGGCTGACAAAGTTCGCATTGTTGCTCGGTTGTAGCTCAATATTATCAATCAGGGTAATAATTTTAGTGACATTGCCCACTTGTTGTAGCACTTGGTTTAAATCCTGCAATTCTGCATTGTTTAAACGTCCCATCACATACAACACACCATCTTCGGTATGAATACGCACTTTGCTGTCTGACACCACAGGTGCTTTCATAATCAAACCACGGGTATTTGCAGTAACCGTGGTGTCCTGCATAATGGTGCTATAGCTGATTTGATTACCCACTGTAATATAATTGTGGATGGTTTTTACATCACTCATGGCACGCACATTGTCTTCTGCCAACTGTTTTAAATGCGCGTCAGGCACTTGCCCTGTCAACAACACATTGCCATGAAAACTTTCTATATTGACACGTGATTGTTTAAAACGTGAATCCAGTTTATATAAATTAATTTTTGCAGTACGTTCAATAGAGTTATCTATAAACACTTGCCCAAGTGAGCGTGCACCACTTTCTGTACCCACTGGCGCAGTGCCTGTGCCACTTGAAATAAAACTTGCACAACCCGATAAACTTGCTACACACAGCAAGGTCACTGCAATACGCTTGAACACTCAGCAAGACTCCTATTATTTTCTTTCAATTCTGGCTTGTGCTGTGCATTTCATCCTTAGATTTGCACGATCAACAATACACCGACTGATGCTTTTGCTTTAAATTTCACTCAAAGATTAATCAAGTCTGCATCAAAAGTAAAAGCATTTTCAATCCATTGCAAATCATACGGGAATTTGGAAAAGTCTTGCTGTACTGTTTTTGCAAATTGCTGAGAAAAATCAAAGCAAATCACATCAAAACGACAATAATATTCTGAATAGTGTGGATATTCTGTTAAAAACTGCATGGCGGTTTTCATAATTTTACGCTGCTTAGATGCAGACACCACTTCGTAGGCTTTGCCATAGCCAGTTTGCGAACGCGCTTTAACTTCTACAAAAATCAGTTGTTCTGCTTGAATAAAAATACCATCTATTTCACCAAAAACACTGTGATAATTCTGCTCCAGCATACGCCAACCGTGTTGATGTAAATATTGCCAAGCCGTCTGCTCTGCCCATGTGCCAATGCTTTGCTGCAGTGTTTTTTGATTCATGCTATATCCGATTTTTTTTATTTTGTTATGGTGCGCAATCGTAGTATTCGCTGAAGTGCGATGACGCGAGTTTCACACGTCAGACTGCAATTCAGGTAGAATAAGCGCTTGGTCTGTAACTTGTATCAGACGCAAGCCAATACTGCTGTTGTTTCGTGTTCCATCATTTTTATTTTAGTTTGCTATTTCCCACGGAGAAAACTCAATGAGTGCCCAGTTATTTGTTGTTGCTACCCCAATTGGTCACTTAGATGATATGAGCTACCGTGCAATTGATGTGCTCAAATCGGTCAGCCTAATTGCCGCTGAAGATACCCGCACCTCTGCACAATTAATGAAACATTTTAATATTTCAACTCCGCTTACAGCCTGCCATGAACACAACGAAAGCAACAAGATTGATATTTTAGTCCAAAAATTACTCAATGGCGAAGACATGGCGCTCATTAGCGATGCAGGTACACCACTGATTAGCGACCCAGGTTTTAAACTGGTTCGTGCAGCACAAGCCAATGGTATTCGTGTGATTCCTGTGCCGGGTGCATGTGCAGCCATTGCAGCGCTCAGTGCGGTTGGCTTACCAAGTGATCGCTTTAGTTTTCAGGGATTTCTCGCTTCTAAACAGTCACAGCGATTACAACAACTAGAAAAGCTAAAAGATGAAACCCAAACCCTGATTTTTTATGAAGCACCACATCGAATTTTAGATTCAGTCAAAGATATGGCTGCCGTGTTTGGTGCAGATCGCCCTGTTGGCTTTGCCCGTGAAATCACCAAAACCTTTGAAACCATTAAAAAAATGACTTTAGGTGAATTGGCTGAATTTATCGCAGCAGATCATCATCAACAAAAAGGTGAAATTGTATTGGTGGTGGGGGGAGCGAGCGAAGAAAAAGACATGGAACAAGAAAAATTAGATCAATTATTGCAGCGTTTGTTGCAAGATTTATCGGTAAAAGCAGCATCACAATTGGCGGCTGATCTAACAGGGATTAAAAAGAAAATTGCCTATCAACGTGCGTTGGAATTAAGCCAAGCAGCTGAATAAGCCGATTGAGCAATAACAGTGATGACGATCATCGCGCATAAAAAAAGCATCACCCTTTATACAAGGTGATGCTTTTTTATCTTGAAGTGATAAACATTAGAGCAGCCTGCATAGTAAGCATCCCGCCCTAACTCACTCAACAGTTCAACGAATAAATTCAATCAACAAGTTCAGCAAGCACGTTCAACAGATTAGTCGCGCGCAGACTCATCTGGTGGCACTTCGGTAATTTTTCCGCCACGCGCCAAGAATGCAGCCACTTCATCTTCCAATGCCTGACGCTGTTTTAGTTTGGCAGTTACAGTGAGAGTTTCTGCTTCTGCAAGATCACCATCTACAGCACCTTCTTCTGATTCTGCTGCACCTTTTTCAGCCGCTTTCGCTTCATCTTCGTCTACAGTTGAATCTTCTACATCATCGTAATCGTTAATGTCCGTCATCTTAATCTCCCCACAAATGACTTCAATTTAGTCCAAGTGAAAACTGGTTATGAATTACGATGAAATTTAGCAATCTCTTGGCCTTTCGCATAGAGTCTAGATTAAAAAAACGTATCTTTTTTAACCAAATTCGTAATCAGGTATGTATGACCGTACAAAAAACGACTGTTTTGCTTTAAACCGCGTAGCGTGTGTCTTTAAGCAGGCTTAATCCACTGGCTTGTGACATAAAGGCATCTTTTAACGCAGGCAGCTGCTCCACCTGTTTTAAACCAAAGTTACGTGCCCACACCACAGGGAATAAAGTGGTGGTTTCCATCCAGCCAATCGCAGACATACTATGCATCATGGCATCATTTTGTCCTTTACGACGATGCTCGTAACGCTTTAAAGTTTGCTCATGCGCCCAAACACCACGTTTGAAATCATGCAACAACACATCGCACAGTACGGCTGCATCGAGACAACCAATATTCACACCTTGCCCTGCAAGCGGATGAATTACATGCGCGGCATCACCAATAAGTGCCAAACCATCTTGCACATAATGCTGCGCTGCACGTGCTTTCAGTGGGAAAATAGCACGTGGGGTTGCCTCTAAGACTTCCCCAAGCATGTGATGACTTTCACGAGTCAAAAGTTGGGTAAAGTCGTCATCATTCAGTTTGGCATATTCTTCGGCATAGTCATCAGGCAAAGTCCAAACAATCGACTGCCAATGCCCTTCCTGCTCGGCGTGTAAACTTGCCATCGGTAAATAGGCCAAAGGACCAGTTTCTAAGAAAATTTGACGTGCAACATGCTGATGCGGCTGCGCAGTACGAATTGCACAGGTTAGACCTGCCTGACGATAATCCAACACATCAAAATCAATAAAGGCTTGTTCGCGCACAAAGGAGTTAGCACCATCTGCGCCAATGACTAGCTTAGTCTGTAATTGTGTACCATCGGCCAAATAAATGTGCCAAACGCCAACACCACGCTCTAAACGGGTCACTTTGACTTGCGTTCGATAATCTTGCACTTGTTGCAACATTTGCTGCTGAATCGCTAGATTTAAAATGCTTGGCTCGACCATTGAACCCAGAGCCTGCTCAATAGCGGGTGTACGTTCGTTACTTGCCCCAAAGTTAATTTCGCCATAGCCATTTTTATTCCAAACCTGCATGCCGCTATACGGCATATGTCGCGCCAGTTTAGACCAGACATTGACTGTTTTTAACAGGTGGATGGTGGCCTGACTTAAAGCCAATACACGCGGATTGGCAACTGCAAGGGTTTTCTCTGCATCTAAAATAGGTGCGGCATCTAAAACTGTAGCCTGCACACCCCCTTGTGCCAATAAAAGTGCAGTTAAGCCTCCCACCAAGCCGCCACCAATAATGACGACATCTAACACTTGCGTTTGTTGATTTGCTGTGATCATGCTTTTAACCCCATGGCATAATTGGCGACCAAAGGTTTAATGCCTGGAATGGTATCAAACGCGACTAAGCCTGTATTACGCATAAATTTCAGGATTGGGTTTTGATTGCTAAATCCACGTACCACGCTGTCACAGAATTTAATGACTCGCTGTTGATCTTTCAAACGCGATTGTTCATAGTCACGCAGCATTGCAGCATCGCCTAAATCTGCTGACTGTGCCGCCTGTTCGGTGAGATAACGCAATAATACGTAAGCATCTCGCATACACAAGTTAAAGCCCTGCCCTGCGACTGGGTGAATGGTATGCGCTGCATTACCCATCAGTACAACGCGACCAACCGCCTGTTTTTCTGCCAGAACTTGTGACAATGGAAAACTAAAACGACGTCCTGTTTTTTCAAACTTCCCTGCACGATCACCATAGGCTTGTTGCAAGGCATTTAAAAAGTGTTGATCATTTTCATCGCCCATCCATTCATGTTCTGTCCCTTTTGGCACAGGCCACACCACGGAACGGCGATATTCACCTGGCAGGGGCAGCAACGCCAAAGGCCCTAAGTGACTAAAACGCTCAAAACCCACATGCGCATGCGGCTTGGAGGTTTGCACTGTGGTCACAATCGCTACTTGGTCATAATCATGTTCCGATGCACCAATGCCCAAGGCTTTACGACAGAAAGAATCACGACCATCGGCAGCAATCAGTAGTTTGGCAGCAAGCTGTAATTGTTCCTGACCACGTACGGCTTCAATATAGGCAAAATCTGTATCTTGTTTAAGACTGGTGACCTGCACACCATCAATCAATTCAATCAAAGGTTGTTTACGCACTTCGGTCAGTAACACCCGACCTAACCATGCATTTTCAATCACCTGACCAAAGCTTTCGACTTTTTCTTGTTCGGCCAATAAACGTGCCTTGCCAAAACTACCTTGTTCGGTAATTTGAACTTCTAAAATAGGCGTAGCATGTTCTTGCAAGGCATCCCATAAACCTAGCTCTTGGTAAATTTGTACGCTGCGACGCGACAAGGCACTGTTACGTGCATCAAAACTGGAATGATACGGCGCAAGGTTAGCATCGTCATAATTGGGGTATTGAATCGCTTCTAGCAACTTTACTGCTATGTTTGACTTAGCCAACATCAAGGCTAAGCTTAGCCCGACCATACCACCGCCTACAATGATCACTTCTTGTTGCATGCCTTGATCCTTTTTATGAGGTATTCGACTTCAAAAGATTCAATCGAAATACGTATAATCTGTAATGGATTTTATCTTACCGCAAAGTCATTTATTTTTATAATGAATTAGTGTTGAAGCTATGGAAGATGATTAGACTTCTTGCAAATGTCCGATTCAAACTATAATTATTAATCCCCCATCTTCTTGCTCCGAGCCATGCATGACACAAGAGAAGATATATTCCATACTTAGTACTATTGATGGCTGATGATCAATTTTGAAATAAGCTCAACGATAAAAATGATCTCACATAATGGTTATTATACAAACTATCTTTGTAATGCATATTGCATTACAATATTTCCATACATTCAATAACTGAGAGAAGTGATGGCTACTGTTAATTTCAGGGTCGATGAAGCCCTTAAAGAAAAATCTTATTCAATCCTTAAAGAACAAGGTATCTCACCTACCGATTTCTTTACCAATATTCTTGAATATGTGGCAACGACTGGAAAGCTTCCAGTACAGAAAGCCTTACTTTCAGAAGAAGATGCTGAACTATTAGCACTTGTCCGTAAACGCATGAATGATCCTAAAGAGATGTTTGAGGAAGTCACATTAGATGACTTATAAGCTTTTACGTCACAAGGACTTCACTGCAGAATGGGAAAAGCTTCCGAGTGCTATTCGCGACCAATTCAAGAAAAAACTAGCCAAAGTCATTGAGCAACCTCATATTCCAAAGAACATGCTTAAAGGTGATCTTGCTGGCTGCTATAAAATCAAATTATTAAAAGCGGGCGTCCGACTTATTTATCAGGTCAAAGATGATCAGGTCGTTATTTTGCTCATTACCGTTGGAAAGCGTGCTGATAGTATTGTTTATAATGAAGCAAAAAAGCGGATAAAAGACTAAAAATTATTTACATACTCAAAATTTACACGCGCTTTCTAATAAAAAAGCTGATCATCTGACCAGCTTTGATTAAGTTCAATTAAGCAAATTTGGCTTTCGCCATCAATGCTTCAATCTCTTCCACGGTTTTCACCACTTTTGAAGTCAGATTCAATGGCCCATTCGCAGTCGCCACAATATCATCTTCAATACGAATGCCTATGCCACGCCATTGAGCATCTACCGTTTCATCATCTGGCGCAATGTAAAGACCTGGCTCAACGGTCACCACCATACCTTCCTCATAAACACGCCAGTCTTCACCATGTTTATAGCTGCCGACATCATGCACATCCATACCCAGCCAATGCCCCGTACCGTGCATATAAAACTGACGATAACTTTCTGAAGCAATAATTTCTTCTAAATTGCCCTGCATAATGCCTAGATCAAGCAAACCTTGCACCAAAATACGCACCGCAACATGGTGTGGCTCTTTATAAGAGTTACCAATTTGCACAGCTTCAATTGCAGCAATTTGCGCATCCAATACAATGTTATACAGTGCTTTTTGTTCTGGACTGAATTGACCATTCACGGGAAAAGTACGGGTAATATCTGAGGCATAGCACTGATATTCACAGGCAGCATCAATCAGGACTAAATCGCCATCTTTAAGCACTTTATCATTTTCGACATAATGCAAAATGCAGGCATTTTCACCACCACCAACAATACTGTTATAGGCAGGTACGCAGCCATTTTTACCAAAAATATAATTCAGTTCAGCTTCTAGCTCATATTCCATCATGCCTACTTTTACTGTTTGCATAGCACGAATATGCGCTTCTGCACTAATATTTGAGGCAATTTGCATCAACTCCAATTCAGACTCAGTTTTATGCAAACGCATTTCATCCAGCAAACGATCTAACTGAACAATTTTAGCAGGTGCAGTATTGCCTTGACGATGTTGTGCATCGGCTTGTTGGTTCCATGCCGCAACACGTACATCAAATTCAGTCTGCTGCCCTAAACGATAATACAACGTGTCTTTATTGACAATTTTGGCGATGATTTCTGCATCTAATTGCGCAATTTCAAAAGACTCATCTGCCTCAAACAACTCAATTGCGCCTTCTAGCCCTGCACGATAACCATTCCAGATTTCCATTTCACGGTTACGTTCACGGCAGAACAACGTGTAGGTATAACCTTCATCAATTGATTCATAGGTTTCAATCACCGCAACTGCTTCAGGTTCGGCAAAACCTGTTAAATAGAAAAAACTGCTGTCGGCACGATATTTATAATCTGCATCACGATTACGCATTGCCACAGGACTGGTTGCAATAATTGCGACACTATTAGGCCCCATCAGTTCTGCAAGTTGATCACGACGTTCTTTAAATTCGACTTGAGTCAGTTTTTTCATAAATACTGTCTACATATATAAAATGATGAAAATATGATTGTTGTAATGACTTAAAGCACCTTACACCGACATACTTAGGCACCACACAACGCCCGATTAACTCGGACGGTGTGGCGTAAACATTTCAACAACAGCACTTGCGTTTTGTGTGGTTTGTGCAGTTTGTTGACGCGACTTAGCATGTAAGTTTTGCAATAAAGAGCTTTCTTCTACTGGTACTTTTTTACGCCCAACAGATAAACTCACAGGAATCAAACGTACAAATTCATACAATTCCTGATAGCTTTCTTCGCCTTCTTCGTCATTGTCTGAATCTTCAAATTCAACCGCAGCAACATCTTGTAAATGCTCAATCAGTTCGATTTCATCTGAACGAATATGCCCAGAAGCCAAACCAAAACCAAGCACAACGCCTGCACACCAATCTGCCAAAGCTTGCACACGTTCTTGTAAAAGATGTTCATCATCTGGCAATAACGGCAGATAATCTAACTCATCTTCAGACAAAGCATGTGCGACATCTTCCGATTCATCGGTTAAAAGTGACAGTGCGGCTGGCTCTAATTCTGGCACATTGAGGGTTTCTAAAATCTGCTGCCACTCGGTTTCAGTTGGTGCATTTGTCACACAAACTATACCTGTCAGCAAGCCATGTAACTCACTTGGGCTTGAAATTTCTTCAATGTTAGAAAAATTGCGGAACCATTCCGACCAACCTGAAATATCGTCTTGCATTCGTTTATCCAATCTCTATACTTCGTATATATTACCTTTGTTTGCAATACTGTGCGACCACGATATGTTAGAAGAATTACAGCGTCTACAAGCGTATATTGGTGTTTTAAAAACACGAATTAATCATTATGAAAGTGAAAATGCCGCCCTCAGCACAGCCAAGCAAACTGCTGAGGAACAGCATCATGCTCAAATTGTTCAAAGAAACGGCATCATTACTGCCAAGCAAGATGAAATTGAGAATCTGACTGAGCAATTAAGCAGCACGCAAGCGCAATTACAGCAGTTAAATCAAGATGCGACAGCATTGGCAGATCGTTACAGTCGTTTGGAAAAAAGCTGTACTGATTTGAAAAACCGCTTTCAGGAAATTTTGGCTGAACGCAATGAATTACGCATTTTAAAAGAAAAAATGCTGAATGATCAGCGTTTAAATCAGCACGAAATTCAGACACTCAAACAAGAACGTGAAAGATTGTTACAAAAAAATGAGCATGCAAAAGCCAAAGTGGAAGCCATTATTCAGCGTCTTGCAATTTTAGGTACAGCTCAAGATCATCATGCGCAAGAAATTCAACAACTTGCCCACCCTGCCGAAGTGAGTGAGGAAGGTTAATATGTCAGTTCAAATTCCAATTGATTTACGTGTTTTAGGACATAGTTTCCGTTTAGCCACAACTGAAGAAAAAAGAGAAGATTTAGAGCGTGCGGCACAATTATTGAATGAACGCTATGATGAGTTTCGTCGTAAAGCGCCCAATATGGAACCGAGCAAACTGATTATTGTGGTGGCTTTAGAGTTGATGCAAGAGGTTCTTTCTATGAATAAATCTTTGCAGCATTATGAGCATTGTGAGCGTTTACTCAGCACCATTTTGCAAGAAGTTGAAGCCCTTACTTAAGTGGTGTTTTTTTGACTTAAGTTTGCATAAAGGCTATGCAAACAAGCTCTATCTTTATAGTTAATTCGTGAACATGAGTTGCCAAGCAACTGAGATGGGTTATACTAATTCTAACTCTGAGGTGTTCGCCAGCGAGTCTATATCCCTGCCGATACTTTAATCTTAGGATTGTGTTCTGCATATTTAGAGCGTATGCCCATCTCGTATGGGAAACCCAGCAAGTATGCGTCGCGTCCGCCTTGAACTTTTTCGGGTTCAGGGTAACGACATGCAGCGGCATCTTCGGAGCTATTTATTTTTAAATATCTAAAAATAAAATGTCTAAAAAATATAAAATCGTTTAGAAAAATGTATCAGCAGAAACCTTAAACCGCTCAGACAGCGCTTTAATATGACGAATATTCAACTGGCGTTTGCCGCTTAAAATCTCCGAAATCACAGATTGAGTTGCAACCTCTGCCAAGTCAGATTGACCTAATCCATGTTGCGCCATCAAAAAAGCTAAAGCAGCACGACCATCTCCATGAGGAATAGGCAGGTGTTCATTTTCATAAACAGAAACCAAGTCACCGAGTTGATGAATCAGCCCCATTAAAGGATGCGTTTCATCATCACCAACAATATCTAAAAGCTCATCTAAAGCCTCGACAAGTGCATGAAAATCTTTTTCATTTTCTGGTTTACTCAGCAAAGGAGCAACGTAGTGCCAGTGATCTACAGCCTGTTTAATCATTGCGTTCATACTAATCCTCCTTCCAATGACCTTTGTCATATTCTTTATGGGATAACACATGACGAATATACACACGCTTTGCCTGATACATCACAACAGCAATAAGTCGAATCTTATTCCCACCAATATCGAATACATGAAACTTTCCAACTTTATCAACTGCTGGAAATAACTGCTTCATTTCGGCAAAGTCTTTCGGATCATTTGCCTTAATAATTCGATACCAACCATCGAGTGCTGTTTCAGCCTGTGGCCACTTGTGCATTGCCTCTATAATTCTAGCGTGGGTGATCACATGCATAATATTTTATCGCATTTTGCTATAAATCAAGTATAAACTGATTATCGCATATTGCAATATTTTATAGCGAATTAAACAAACTCAGTTTCACCAACTTGATGATAGTGACGATTAAAATAAACCAACGCCTGATCTTGTTGATTTTTTTGAATGGCAACTATTGGGCAAATAAAAATAGTATGCGTCCCCACTTCTTGAATTTGCGAAATTTCACAATCAAAGCTGACCAATGCATTTTTTAATATAGGAGCGCCCGTTTCCAAAGCAGCCCATTCAGCCTGCTTAAAACGCTCATCGGAACTCAATTTTGATGAGGCAAATGCATTGGAAAGATGTTCTTGTTCTGCATTTAGCACATTCACACACAGCACTTTATTCTCTAAAAAACTGAGATGTGAACGCGATGATTTATTCATACACACCAATAATGTTGGCGGTGTATCTGTCACGCTACATACCGCAGATGCAGTAAAACCATGACGTCCTGCATCTCCCATTGTCGTCACTACATTGACTGCACTTGATAAGAAAGACATTGCATTTTTGAAGTCTGTTGCTTTAACCATCACCGTATTCCAACACTCAACTTTTTTAGAAAGTTCAAAGGATGCTTTTTGCCTGAAAAAGCATCCCTGATTCACTTAACTTAAATTCACTTGGCTTGAATTCACTTCGCCTGATCGAACGCTTAACTAGATAATTCTTGGCGAATAATCTTCGTACCAGCAGCCAAAGCCTGTAACTTGCCTCGTGCAACCTGACGACTCAATGGTGCCATTCCACAGTTAGTCGATGGGTACAACTTGTCAGCATCGACAAATTGCAATGCTTTGCGCAATGTATCTGCAACTTCATCGGCTGTTTCAATCGTATTCGTTGCAACATCAATCGCACCCACCATCACCTTTTTACCACGGATAAGTTCAAGCAAATCCATCGGAACACGTGAGTTGTGACATTCCAGTGAGATAATATCCAAATTAGACTGCTGTAGTTTTGGGAAAACTGCTTCGTATTGACGCCATTCTGAGCCGAGTGTTTTTTTCCAATCGGTATTGGCTTTAATGCCATAGCCATAGCAAATATGCACGGCTGTTTCACATTTCAAACCTTCTAACGCGCGCTCTAATGTTGCCACGCCCCAGTCATTCACCTCATCAAAAAACACATTAAACGCAGGTTCATCAAACTGGATGATATCCACGCCTGCTGCTTCAAGTTCACGCGCTTCCTGATTCAGGATTTTGGCAAATTCCCACGCCAGTTTTTCACGGCTCTTGTAGTGCGCATCGTATAAAGTATCAATCATGGTCATAGGACCAGGCAGCGCCCATTTGATGGGTTGATCTGTCAGTGAACGCAGGAATTTGGCATCTTCAACAAAGACTGGTTTTTGCCTAGAAACTGCACCCACCACAGAAGGGACACTGGCATCATAACGATCACGAATTTTGACTGTTTCACGTTTTTCAAAATCGACACCTTCAAGGTGTTCAATAAAGGTGGTGACAAAATGCTGACGGGTTTGCTCCCCATCACTCACAATATCAATCTCTGCTTGCTGTTGTTCATGCAGTGATAGACGTAGCGCATCTTGTTTTGCGTCCAGTAATTCTTGCCCTGTTAATTTCCAAGCTGACCAAAGCTTTTCAGGTTCTGCGAGCCACGAAGGTTTAGGTAAACTGCCAGCCGTTGAGGTCGGTAATAAAATAGCCATTTTGAATCTTCTATCTGTATTTTAAGTTAAGCAACACGTTCTTGATTGGCAGCATGCAGCGGCACGAACTTGGCAGCCCATTGTTCAAGAATATCTTGATAAGGCTTGATAAAGTTTTCTTCAGTCCATTTGCCCTGCTTGACTGCCAACTGACCTCGCTCAACACGGTCATATACAACTTGGGTTAATGAATAATCCTGATAATTCAAACTTGGCTGATAGACCTCGCCTGCAGGTGAGTTGGTGTTATAAATTTCAGGACGATAAATTTTCTGGAAACTTTCCATAGTACTGATGGCACTGATCAACTCAAAATCTGTGTAATCACGCAGTAAATCACCAGAAAAATAGAACGCAAGCGGTGCATTGCTATTTTCAGGTTTGAAGTAACGCACAGTTAAACCCATTTTTTCAAAGTAGTCATCGGTACGTGAATATTCATCATTTTTATATTCTGTGCCTAAGACAGGATGCACATTGGTCGTACGATAATAAGTTTTTGTGGTTGATACGCTCAGGCAAATCACAGGTTGTTTTTGAAACTCAGCTTGGAACACTACTGAACTGACCAAATGCTGATAAAGCTTGCCATGTAAATCACCAAAACTTTCAGGCTTTTCATTTACTTTGCAGCCTAATGCTGGCAAGACCACACTAAAATCATAATCACGAACATACGATGAAAAACTGTTGCCAATCATGCCTTCAATACGTTCATTTGTTTGATGATCTGTGATCGTACTTTTTAGCATTTCAATGAATGGAAAAGTTTTGCCATTTCCTTCAATATCAATTTCTGCAGAAATAATGTCGATTTCAAGCGAATAACGATCACCTTTTGGGTTATCGCAAGATGCCAGCGAGTTAAAACGATTATTGATCATCGCTAAAGTTCTGCGTAAATTTTCCTGACGGCTTTCACCACGCGCCAAATTTGCAAAATTGGTGGTTAAACGCGTGTTGTTAGCAGGTTCATAGTTTTCGTCAAAACGAATACGTTTAATTGAACAGGTGAATGGCTTTGTCATGATGATCTACTACCCAAATTTAAAAAGTTAAAATTTCTGAATGAGGGTATTTATACTGGAACGACAAAGTGAATAAAAATGATTTAACCTCAGTCCAAAGTGAATTTTATTCACCTTAATTTAAAATATGCAGCAAAACATCTAAAAATGATGGTTTTTCTGTTATCCCTTAAATTTAAAAATTAAAATAAATATTTCAATAACAACAAGTTAAAACCAAAAAATATTTTTATTCCGATAAATATTGAAGAGTATATTTTAGAGGACAGCACATAGTTCATTCAGTAGATTTCAGCCCTGAATGAATGAAACTCAGCTTGAAGTTAGAAAATCTCAGCTTCTGATTGGCTTGGTTTAGCATCTTCGTGATCAAAATGTATTCAGTTGGTCACATCAAAAAACAACGAGAAAAAATCGGCAGGCAAAAAAATAGGTCAATTCGTCAGTTGACCAATTGACCTTACGATAAGCTCACACATTGGAGCTTCTTAGATGATGCAGTTTTATTGAACTTGTGCAGGAAAATCATCTTCTGCCAATGCAGCCGTAATTTGATCTACAGTTGCAGTGCTTTCCACGGTCACAATTTTAGTCGCTAAATCGACTTCAACTTTTGCAGCAGGATCAACATCTTGAATGGTTGCCGTGACACCACGTGCACAACCGCCACAAGTCATATTTTCAATCAATAGTTTCATTGCGAACTCCACACTTCTGCCTTTGTTGAACTGTAGTTTAAAGCTTACCATGCTGGCAAGGTCAAGCCTATTTTGGGCTAAAATTTACTTGACCTTACCATCGTGTCAATCTATATGCTAAACACATCCTCCAAATTATAGAGACGACCATGGACGCAAAACACCCAAATGCCTCTCCCTATCAGGAAACTTTGTCTATAGAAGGCATGACCTGTGCCTCATGTGTCGGGCGTGTCGAAAAAGCCTTAAAAAAAGTCGATGGTGTAGAAAAAGCTGAAGTGAATCTTGCAACAGAAAAAGCACTGATTCACGCATCGCAACCTTTAGACCGTGCACTGCTCATTAAGGCAGTGCAACGTGCAGGTTTTGATGTAGCTGCCATTCAACCAATAGAACTGTCTATTGATGGCATGACCTGTGCCTCGTGTGTAGCACGTGTCGAAAAAGCCTTAAAGAAAGTGTCTGGTGTAGAACAAGCCAATGTCAATTTGGCGACTGAACGCGCATGGATTCAACCGAATGCCACAGTTTCTAGCCAAGACCTGATTCGAGCGATTCAAAAAGCAGGTTATGACGCCAAACTGCTACAACACGACTCTAACGAACAACACGATAAAAAGAATCTGGAACAGCAACAACTGAAACGTGATTTAGTAATTTCACTGATTTTAGCCTTGCCTGTATTTATTCTGGAAATGGGCTCACACATGATTCCCGCCTTTCACATGTGGGTGATGCACAATATTGGGCAACAACAAAGTTGGTTGATTCAATTTGCTTTAACCACATTGGTGCTGCTGTTACCAGGACGTCGTTTTTATCAAAAAGGGATTCCAGCGCTGTTACGTTTTGCGCCTGATATGAACTCTTTGGTGGCTGTGGGAACTTTGGCTGCATACAGTTTTTCATTGGTAGCGACATTTATGCCACAGCTTTTACCAGAAGGCACAGTGCATGTTTATTATGAAGCTGCGGCAGTGATTGTCAGTTTAATTTTGCTAGGGCGCTATTTCGAAGCCAAAGCCAAAGGTCGCACTTCACAAGCCATTCAGCATTTAATTGGTATGCAAGCCAAAACTGCGCGTATTCATCGAGATGGTCAAATCATTGAAGTACCTGTGGCAGAAGTCAGTTCCAATACCATTGTCGAAATCCGCCCGGGTGAACGTATTCCTGTAGATGGTGAAGTAGTCGAAGGTCATAGTTATATAGATGAATCGATGATTACAGGTGAACCTGTTCCTGTGGCAAAACAAGTGGGCAATCAAGTTGTAGGCGGTACCATCAACCAAAATGGCACACTAAATATTCGTGCTACTGCCATTGGTGAAGCTTCGGTGTTGGCGCAAATTATTCGTATGGTCGAACAAGCGCAAGGCTCTAAATTACCTATTCAAGCCTTGGTGGATAAAGTGACCATGTGGTTTGTACCTGCCGTGATGTTATTGGCTGCACTTACTTTTATTGTGTGGTTTATTTTTGGCCCAGAACCTACCCTAACCTTTGGTTTAGTCAATGCAGTCGCTGTTCTAATTATTGCCTGCCCATGTGCGATGGGTTTAGCCACACCGACTTCAATTATGGTGGGAACAGGTCGTGGCGCAGAAATGGGCGTGCTGTTTCGTAAAGGCGAAGCTTTGCAGCTTTTGCAAGATGTTAAAGTGGTCGCGGTGGATAAAACAGGAACGCTCACCGAAGGCAAACCAACATTAACCGATTTTCATGTGCAATCGGGTTTTGATGCAGATCAGGTCTTTGCACTTTTGGCATCGGTAGAAGCGAAGTCTGAGCATCCTATTGCATTAGCCATTGTGCAAGCCGCAACAAAAAAGCAAGTCAATTTACTGCCTGTGACCGAGTTTGACAGCATCACAGGTTCAGGTATTGAAGCAGGGGTGGATGGTCAGCGTATTCAGATTGGTGCAGACCGCTATATGCAGCAAATTGGGCTAGATGTTAGCGCTTTTAACGCAGAAGCTGCACGTTTAGGACAAGAAGGCAAAACACCCATTTATATGGCGATTGATCAACAACTGGCAGCCATTGTTGCCGTTGCAGACCCAATTAAAGACACGACTTTTGCTGCTATTGCGGCGTTGCATCAACTGGGTTTAAAAGTGGCGATGATTACGGGAGATAACCGACATACGGCTCAGGCAATTGCTGCACGTTTACAGATTGATCATGTGGTGGCCGAGGTTTTACCTGAAGGCAAGGTCGATGTTGTACGTGAATTACAACAGCAATTTGGACGTGTGGCTTTTGTGGGTGATGGTATTAATGATGCCCCTGCTTTGGCACAAGCCGATGTTGGAATTGCGATTGGTACAGGTACAGATGTTGCGATTGAAGCAGCCGAAGTTGTATTGATGTCGGGCAATTTACAAGGTGTGCCCAATGCAATTGCTTTGAGTAAAGCCACTATCCGCAATATTCGTCAAAATCTGTTTTGGGCATTTATTTATAATATTGCCTTGATTCCAATTGCTGCAGGCGTGCTATACCCGTTTGCAGGTATTTTGCTCTCGCCTATTTTTGCTGCGGGCGCGATGGCATTATCTTCAGTGTTTGTATTGGGTAATGCGCTCCGTTTAAAATATTTCCAAGCAGCACAGATTTAAATGCAACATACAAAAGGGTTTAGAAGATTGCTCTACGCCCTTTTTATGAGAGAAGTCACATGAATATTGGTCAAGCCTCTAAGCTATCGGGTATTTCCAGCAAAATGATTCGTTATTATGAGCAAATTGGTTTACTGGATACCGCCAAACGCTCTGCTTCGGGTTATCGGATTTATTCTGAGCAAGATTTAAAAACTTTGTCTTTTATTAAGCATGCACGGGATTTGGGGTTTTCTTCTGAGCAAATGAAAGAATTGCTAGGTTTATGGAAAAATGCTGACCGACAAAGTGCAGAAGTGAAGCAACTCACGCTTAAACATATTGAAACCTTAAAACAGAAGATTACGCAATTACAGGAAATGGCGAACTGGTTGCAAAGCTCTGCAGATCATTGCTCTGGCGATGAACAGGCAGATTGTGTGATTTTGAAAGATATTGAATTGGGGAAGTGATTTGGAATTAAGCTTCCCCCATTCAAACAAGACCTGACAGTTATCCACTTGTTAGAAACCATTGTTGTATCTGTCAGCTTAAATTTAACTTAGGAAATCTACATCCCTATCTTTTTAATACATAGCATAAAAAAACTCACACTTTGGGGAAGTGTGGGGGGAAACTTGGAATATCTGTTACTTTATGGGAGCGTATTATATAAACACAATTTGAATTGATAGATATTC